>DATNLP010000131.1:0-13306 GCA_035602795.1 Acidimicrobiales bacterium
GTCTCAAGGGTGACCTCCGGCTTGTCGTCGGTCGGCCCTCCGCCGACGTTGATGATGATCCAACTGTTCGACAGTTGGACATACGTGAGCCCTCCGGGTCCGGAGAAGGCATCCCTCCCCCCGAGCACATCGGTGTAGAAGCGACGAGAGCGCTCGACATCGTCCGACACGATGAAGTGGGCCAGCACGATTCCCTCTGGCGGCGTTGGGAGCTCGTCAGCGGGCATACTCGATGGCCAGTGATCGGGCACCCAGTCCCCCTGCGGGTCGGTGGTCTGCCCTACTTCGATCAGATGACCGTCGGGGTCACGGATGTAGCAACGGATCTCGTACTGGTGCTGCTTCGGGGGTGTCAGGAACTGAGCACCCCGTGCGCGCCATTCGGAGTACACCGTCTCCATATCCTTGACCCGGATGTTGACGAAGCTGCTCACCTGATTTGGGTCGCCGGGCGTCTCCAGAGTGACCTCCGGCTTGTCGTCGGTCGGGCCTCCGCCGCCATTGATGACGATCCAACTATTCGACAGTGCGACGTTGGTCGGCCCTCCGGGGCTCGAGAAGGCGACCCGGCCCCCGAGGACCTCGGTATAGAAGCGCCGAGAGCGCTCGACGTCGTTCGACACGATGAAGTGTGTGAGCAGGATTTCTTCTTGGGACTGTGGGGTCTCAGCCATCTGCTATCTCCGACGGTCTTCCACGGTCACAGCCGTGCCATCTACGCCTGCATGGATTGCAAAGGCAGCGGCATTTTGGCGATTCCATTCGAAGGGTTTTGAAAGCCGAGATCGGCCGGTTCGCTGCCCGGCGATCCGCGGGGTGCGCTCTGTCCATCGACGGTGCTCATCCGGCTCTCCTCGTCTGGTCCCGAAGGGATTGTCGCGCCCAGGGGAACACCTTGCACCTGCAACACCCTCGCCCTCGGGGTCCGACGTCGTTCTAGCGTACGCCGCTAGGAATGGCGATGCACGGGTGCACGTCTCAACCCTTCCCCTGTCCGCGAGCAGCTCGAGTTCCTATGGTCGAGAACTCCAGCGGGAGGACGGGCGCCCCGACCCCCAGGGTCACCGTTTGATACCGATGCTCTTGCCTTCGGTGTACCGGATCGGCTCCTCCAATGTGTCGACGAGGAATTGATCCCGGTCTCCTCGTTCCCACGCCTCCCTCAACCCCGGAGCCGCCAGGTCGAAGTCGGGCCGAATTTTCTTGAACACGCCCCTCAGATCTACGTGGAGCTCTGCCATCGTGGGCCGGCCCCAGTACCAGTATCCGTTGTAGATCTTGAAGATCTTGAGTCCGGGCTCGAGGACGAACGTGTGGGGGATCATCGGATCGTGCGGCTCATCCGTGAACTCTTCGATGTCCAGATCCTTCTGGACGACCCGATCGGGGTCCGACAGGAACGGCCACGTGGCGCCCAGCGCGTCCCGGAACTCATTGATGTTCAGCTGATTATCGGTCGAGATGAGAGCCAATCGCGTGTAGGCATTTCTGAACTCGGGATAGACGTCGACCAATTGCCCTACGAACTGATGCTCTTTCGGATCGAAGCCGCCACGGGACAGATGGAGCACCATCGGGTTGCCCCCCTGGAGCTCCGACAGGGACCGTCGCCGGCCGGATTGATCGGCGAGCTCGTAGTCGGGAAACTTCTCGCCTTCACGGATGTCGCTGCGCATATGGCCTCCAAACTCGAAAGGGTCCTGGTCCAAAGATCCCACGGGAGTCCAGCAGATCTTCAAGTCACTTGCACCTGAAGACACTGCCTTCGCATACCAATTTCCCACGACACGCGCTCGTTGTAGCCCAAATTGCTCAGGCCTTGGGCAACCTGGCATCGCCTTTGGGCTGACGGGCTCCTCCCCGTTGAACAGGGCGACCGCCGCCCTGACCGCCTCGAGCTCGGCCGAACTCAGCGATGGTCCGGTGCGCCTGGGCCAGCTCGTCGGCCTCGACGCTCTTGATGCCCTCGGCCCTGCCGGCACCGATCAGGGTCTGACGCTTCCAACGGATAGAGGATCCCTCCGGAGACCCCAACTCCTTCGAAAACGAGCTCACCTTCTCGCCGGCCACGAGTCGCTCACAGGCGGCCCGGCGGAACTCTCTCGAATATTGCTTCGGCTGGACTACCTCCTGGTAGCTCACGACCCAACTCGTACAAGCCCAGCTGGCTCGGGCTCAGGGGTATAGGCCAGAGGGCGGACGCGCAACACCGGCCCGCTCGGCGGGCCGGTGTTGCTCCTCACTGGGGAGGGTTTGCTGGCGTTACACCGAGACGAGCTCCTTCTCCGGAGTGTGACTGGGGAGAAGCTCCTCGTTCTCGTCCGTCCGCCGGGCGTGGGCGAAGCCGAGCCCGACCAGCACAGCCATGACGCCTGCCAGGCAGAACGCTGCAATGGCGCACCAGAAGGCGATCATTGCGATGAGGCTGAAGCCGTAGGCCTCAAGGAGCAGGCCACGGAGCGTGGTGCCCTGGAAGTCCGTCTGGACCTTGGCCTCGGCAGCCGTATAGGCCGGCGATCCCTTGGGCAGGGCCATGGCCGCCGCGCTCAACTGAGAGTAGGTCTTGCCGCCGCCGATCTCACCCAAATGCACGTCAATGAAGTCATTGGCGTAGACCTCAGCCTGCTGCCCTGTCAGGAGCTGCTGTCCGGCGTACTGAGACACCGAAGGGATCATCGACTTCGTGATCTCGGTCCCGTTGGGGTGGGCGAACGCCGCCGCTGTGGGGAATGTGATCTGCTGCTGGGCTAGTTGGGTGTGTACGTAATTGTTGGCGAAGCTGTAGCCCACCAGAAGCAGCGAACCGGCCACGGCCAGCACGATGACCACGACCACCCCACCGACACTGGCCAGCATGTCGAAAACCTTGCGTCGCATTTGTGTATCTCCTTGTTCGTGATCCCTCCCAGTGAGGAGATCTGCATCCATCGTCTATGACTGAGGGTTCGCTGGGATGGGCGCAAACGTCCTGTGGGCTAGGGAAGAAGGTCCCGTGGTGGGGCTCACTGGCCAGAGGGGTCCCGAAAGGGAGGATCCTCCCTAGTCGTGGGCTCTCAGCCGCGCACACACTGGAGGCGTGAGCATGTACGTGGAGGTCCTCTCAGGGGCCGTGGACCGATGGGACACAGAGTTGTCCGGCGAAGCTCTCGTCGACTACGTGCTCAGCTGCCGAGCCGCACTACCCGCTCAGGATCTGGGGGCCGGAGTCTTGTCAGAAGCGACCTTGGTTGCAGAAGTCGTCTACGACCGAGCCCTCATAAGCCTGGCGGCCGAACACGGCATTGACGTGGCTCCGAGGAACTTCGTGCACCCGAGGATCGAGCGGGCGCGCCTCGAGGTCGAGTTGGCCCGACGCGGCGTGGATCTAGAAGTTCCTGTTCGCCAACCCGACAACTTCAGGGAGGCTTAGCTACTCAAATCCACCGGTAACAGGACGCTGACCCCGTTCGCGTCCGGTTCGGACGTTGTGAAGGCGTCGAAGGCGGACGAGGAGAGGCTCCGTTGTCTCGAAAGGCCGGTTGGTAGTCCTGCCCGACTCTGTGAACCTGCATGAGGACGTGCAAGGTCAAGGGTTCGCCCAGTTGTGCTGGGATTCGGAGTCAGGCGGGAGGGGCGCGAAGGATCGCGAGGCGCTCTAGCGCCGCGATGAACTGCTCCAAATAGGGCTAGCCGGCCTGGAGGCGCAGCGTAAAGCGTCGCCCGCTGCGCACCACCACGGCAGGGACGGCCAGATAGCGATAGCGCAGTCGCTTGGCGCGTAGATCCCCACCGTGTCGCCCGGCCCCGAGGCGTCCGAGCTGCTGGGTCCAACAGCACAGGTTGTGGCCGAGGCAGACGAGGAGCAGCCAGGCCCAGTTGGCCATGAAGCCGTGCTTGGGGAAGGCGTGCAGCCCGAAGTTCGACTTGAGCTCGCGCATGCCCGACTCGACGTCGGCCTTATGTCGGTGCTCAGACTCGAGGGCGACGGCGCTGCGCTCGTGGTCGTTGGTCACAAAGATCCAGTAGCGATACACCCCGCCGTCGAAGCTGAGCTGCTGGCCCTCGTCGAGCGCGATGCGCTTAACGATGTAGCGGCGGAAGGGGGCCCGACCGTGGCGCATCCGATAGCCGAACTCGGCCACCTCGCCTTCGTCCTTGTCGAGGCACCGAGCCCAGGATTCGGGGTCAATTTTCGTGACGATCTCGAACAGGATCGGGATCATGGGGACCCCGCACAGGTAGGTGACACCAGCCCGCTCGAGCTGGCCGAAGAGGGCACCCGAGTAGAACCCCGAATCGAGCCGGCTGCGCACGCCGACGCCTTCGGGCACTCGGCGCAGCGTCTCTGCCACGAAGGTCCCGATCCCGCTCGAGGGACCCGCCTTGCCCCGCCGCAGCCGGGCGTGGACCGCCACGCCCGACGACGCCTCGAAGCACAGCATCGGGTGCAGCGCATAGCCACGCTTGTACGTGCGGTCGACGCCCTGGCGCCTGGTCGAGCGGCTGAAGACATAGGTGGAGTCGAAGTCCAGCGTCACCTCGGTCACTCCCGAGGCGCCGATGGCGGTGCGCTGAACGATCTCGAGCGCCTTGTTCAACTGGCCGATGTGCCCCAGGGTGAAGCGGCGCAGCCAGGCGCCCGCCGTCTGGGAGGCCGGGACCTCATAGCCCCGCAACATGGTCTGGGCGGCGTCGGCCCGGGTCACGGCCAGATCGTCGAGACAGCGGGCGCCGAGCGCGATCGACTCGGACATCGACGCCACGAACTCTGATTCGGAAAGACCACGATGACGCGTCTTGAGGTGCAGGCACTGCTCGACGGCATCGTCGAGACCGACGGCTCGGGCCGTCTCTCGCAAGAGCTCAGCTCCGCCATAGGAGGTAATCGCCCGCGACGTGGTGCCGACGCGTAAGCTCATCTCAGAGATGCCTCCTGTGCCAGGGCATTGGGACCTTCGAACAGCCCCATTTTCCTGGACCAGGGGGCATTTTCCGCGGATGCGCGCCTGCCCTAACGGCCTTCTACCGGTGGGTTTGAGTAGCTAGCCCTCGCTCTTGAGCTTGGTGGCGTAGATGGCAGCCTCGGTCCGGCTCGTGACCTTGAGTTTGCGAAGCAAACCGGTGACATAGTTCTTCACCGTGTTCTCCGAGAGGAACATCGCCTCGGCGATCTGTTTGTTGGTCTTGCCTTCTGCGATGAGATCCAAAATACGAGATTCTTGGGGCGACAGCGACGAGACCGACGGATCACCCCTGGGCGGGTTGGCGATGCGTTCGACCACTCGGGCCACTGCCCTCGGGTCCATAAGCGACGCTCCTGTCGCCACCTTCTTCACGTCCTCGATCAGGTCACCTGCCTTGATCTGCTTGAGGACGTAGCCGGCTGCCCCCGCCATCACGCTGGCGTACATGGCCTCGTCGTCAGCGAAGCTGGTGAGCATCAGGCAGACCAGGTCGGGCATTGCCGAGCGCAGATCCCGACACACCTCGATCCCATCACCGTCCTCGAGGCGCACGTCGAGGATGGCGACGTCTGGCTTGGCCAACGGTACCCGGGCGAGTGCCTCGGCACCGGTAGACGCCTCGCCCACGACAGAGATGTCGTCGTCGCTCTCGAGAAAACTCCGGATGCCCTCGCGGACCAGCTCGTGGTCATCGAGCAGAAAGACCCGGACGCTCACGCGGCCATTCTGACAGCACTACTCGCGCCCGGGCGAAACCTCGCGAAATGGCAGTACGCTCATTTCGGTGCCGTATGCCAGGGTGAATGACCCAGAAAAGCTACAGCGCCTCATGGGAGCGGTCCTCATGATCACGGCCGACGTTGAGTTGGCCGACCTGCTCTCTCACCTAGTGGAAGAGGCCAGATCCCTGGTCGGAGCCGGCTACGCCGCCCTCGGGGTACTCAACCAGACTCGCACCGGGCTCGAGCAGTTCATCACCGTCGGGTTAAGCGAGGCCGAGGAAGCAATCATCGGAGATCGTCCCACGGGCCGGGGTGTCCTGGGGCTGCTCATAACCGAACCGGCTCCCCTGCGGCTCTCCCACCTCGAAGAACACCCAGGCCGTTACGGCTTCCCGGCGAATCATCCGCCGATGACGTCCTTCCTGGGGGTGCCGCTGCGCGTCCGAGACGACGTTTACGGCAATCTCTACCTGACCGATAAGCAGGACGCCACGGAATTCACCGACGAAGACGAGGCACTCGCCGAGGCCCTCGCACTGGCCGCAGGCATCGCCATAGAGAACACGCGGCTCCACGATCGGGTCCGAGTCATGAGCGTGCTCGACGACCGGGACCGGATAGCCCGCGACCTTCATGACCGGGTCATTCAGCGCATCTACGCCGTCGGCATGAGGCTTCAGGGCGCCACGAGGATCCCTGAGCGTGACCAGGTTGTCGAGCGGGTCTCTCGGGCGATCGACGACCTCGATGACACCATCACCCAGATCCGCTCGGCCATCTTCGAGCTGGGGGACGCAGCGCTTCCGGGCGGACTGCGCCAAGCCGTCCTGCATCTCTCGGAGGAGTTGGCGGGAACGCTCGGGAGCCGCCCCGAAGTTCAGTTCGACGGGGCCGTCGACAACGATGTACCGCAACACGTCGGTGACCACGTTCTGGCCGTCGTGCGGGAGGCCCTCACCAACGCAGGCAAGCACTCGGGGGCTACCCGCTATGAGGTGTCGCTTGTCGTGACCGACCGCATCGTCCTCGAGGTCTCGGACAATGGGAGCGGTATTGAGTTCCCACTTGCCCAACCAGGTCTCGGGTTGGCAAACATTCGTGAACGAGCAGAAAAGCTCGGCGGGTCCTTCGAGGTCCAACCGCGCAACGGCGGCGGAACGCGACTGATCTGGTCAGTCCCGCTCTGATGGAACCAGGTCTAGCGCGCTGGGACATCAGTCTGTAGAGCAGCCTCCCATCGCCTCGGCAGACGTTCACAGACAGCGCGGGCCGATCTCCATCGTGAGTTCGATCACGTCGTAGGTACGGGCCAGCGTCATTGGAAAACCAGTACCACGGAAGACTGCGAGCATGGCGGAGTTCTCAGCGAGAACGCTGGCCTTAAACTCGGCGATACCGCAGCGCCTGGCCTCTCGGACCAACCGCTCCAAGAGCATGGAGCCCAGCCCGTGGTGCTGGAACTCGTCGGCCACAACGAAAGCCACCTCGGCGCAGCTGTGATCCTCGAGCCTTTCATAGCGAGCTACCGCGACGATCTCACCATGATGCTCGACCACGTAGGCCACCCGGTTGTTCCCATCGACGCAGGTGAGGTGCGTGATCTCGGTGGGCTGAAGCTCGAGGTGCAGGTCGAAGTACCGCAGGTGAACCGATCGGGGACTGAGGCGTCTGTGGAATCGGACGAGCGCCTCGGCATCGGCCGGCGCAATCGGCCGCGTGGTGAAATCAGAGCTCGCATATCGAGCCTCTTCGCTGATCGGAGCAGTTCCGTCAATGATCACCGTCATAACGCCACCCTGACATCGACCCAGGCCCCTCGATAGGGAGATTGGTCCCGTTGCGACATGACCTTCCTCCGTGACTCCCGGCGGGACCAAGACGGTTAGCAGATGGAACCGTTTGGCCAGCCATGCCGTGCAAGGGTGCGCGTCAACCGACACCGGGTTCTCAGAGTGTTAGACCCGGGCGAGCGTCGCCCTGATCATGGTTCGGGAAATTGGTCCCTGTTGTTGTGGAGGTTCCCCCGTGGCGCAGCCGCCCTGGACAGTCTTGGATGGGACCACCTGCAAGAAAGCCACCCAGGAGGTAGCCATGAAGGCCGTCGTCGTTACCGCTTTCCACCAGCCCCTCGAGGTCCAAGACGTCCCGGTGCCCCAGCCCTCTCACGGTCAGGTCCTGGTGAAGGTCGAGACGTCGGGCTTGTGCCACACCGACATCCACGCCGCCCACGGTGATTGGCCGGTCAAGCCACACCCGCCGTTCATTCCCGGCCACGAGAGCGTCGGCGTCGTCGAGCGTCTTGGCCAAGGCGTCAACGAACTCTCGGAGGGCGACCGCGTCGCGGTGCCGTGGCTCGGTTGGGCCTGCGGGGCCTGCGAGCTCTGTGCGTCGGGCTGGGAGACGCTCTGTCCGAGCGCTCGCTAAACGGGTTACACGGTCGACGGGGGATTCGCCGAGCCGAGGCGGCCTTCGTCGGCGGGGTGCCTGACGTCGTGGATCCCCTCGACGCCGCACCGCTCACCTGCGCGGGCGTGACGACCTACAAGGCCGTCAAGGGCTCAGGCGCCCGGTCTTCGGACTTGGTGGCCGTCTTCGGCATCGGCGGGCTAGGCCACCTTGCGGTGCAATACGCCCGCATCGCCGGGGCAACCGTGGCAGCGGTCGACCTCATCGACGCGACACTCGATGTGACCAAGCGGCTCGGTGCGTCGTATTCGATGGATTCGTCTCGGCAAGATCCGGCCGCTGAGATGCAGGCGCTTGGTGGGGCTGACGTTGCGATCGTGCTGGCGGCGTCGCCACGGGCTTACGAAGAGGCCCTTGCCAGTCTTCGTCCCAACGGAACCCTCGTCGGCGTCGGTTTGCCGGCTGACAACACGATGCACCTCCCCCATCTTCGAGACCGTGCTCCGTGGCATCAAGATCGTCGGCTCGCTGGTGGGGACCCGCGTTGACCTCAAGGAGACCTTTGAGCTCAATGCTGATGGTCGTACGGAAATCGTGCGCGAAACGAGGAAGCTAGGGGAGATCAACGAGTCCATCGCCAACGTCGAGCGCGGTGACATCGAGGCACGGATCGTTCTTGACCTCCGTGACAACTGATGTACCGGCGCCCACCAGTGCGAATTTCTGGCTACTTGGTGGCTGGCGTGATTCATATTCCGACATTCGGACCGCTTGTGCTGAGGCTCATCCCGAAGGCCCGCACGGTCAGAAACCGGACTGACCTGCCACGTTGGAGCGGGAGACGCGATTCGAACCCGCGACGATCACCTTGGCCAGGTGGTGTGGGTTTCGTACTTCTAGGTCTGACGGGCCCCCGGACGTGCCTCTGCGTCCACCCAGTTTCCACGGCGTCCAACTAGTTCAACCCTGTGGTGGAGCGGTCTACTAAGCGGATCTCGCCTACATCGAGCAATCCTCGGGTCACTTCTGGAATCGCCGAGGCGGCCGGATCCGACGCCACCCTTGGAGTCGCTCCTACCTAAGTCCGGGTTCGATTTGCCCCGGCACGCGCTCGTGTGCCAGGGGCGTCATTGCCGGCGGCGCCAAAGTGCCCCACCTCAAGGAACACACCTAATGACCCGATAACTATAGGTGATGCCTCCCGGTGCGCCCAAACGCGAATCGGCGGTGAAACTGTTTGTGATCTTCGCGGTCATCATGCTCGTACCGGTGGTTCTGCTGGGTCTGGTACTTGCAGCGAATTACCGACAGGAAGCGGATCGCCGCGGACTGGCTCAGGGGCAGGCCGAGGCCTCGCTGATGGCCCAGACGGCCGTGGAGCCCATACTCGACGGTAGGCCTCTTAGCCAGGGGTTGAGCCTGTCTGAAACGGCGGATATGCAACGCCTGGTTCGTACCTCAGTCCGCACTGGAGCTGTGTTGCGACTACGTATCCGCGATTTGGCCGGGAACGTCATCTATTCCGACGACGGTTCGGGGCTGCACAAGCAAGGCGGCGAAGGTGGCAACGACGCCGAGGCTCTCGACGCGGCTCGTGGTACGGCCGTCGACCAACTGACGCCGCTCAATGGCGACAGCGCCGACTCCGGTCCGATCGGCCAAGAGTCGGTAGAGGTCTATCTTCCCCTCAGCGCCGGATCACCGTCCCATCGGGTGGGGGTGCTCGAGGTCTATCTGCCCTACGCTCCGATCCAGACCGAAATCGACGCTGGCATCGACAGTCTCTATCGAAACCTCGCCATCGGATTGACCGCTCTGTATGTCGCCTTGTTCGGCATCTCCTTCACGGTCGGACGAAAGCTGCGGCATCAGGTCACGGTCAACTCCTACATGGCTCAGCACGATGCCCTCACGAATCTTCCGAACAGGGCACTGTTCCATAGACGAGTGCAAGACGCACTCCGCCGGGGACGTGCGACCGGTCGAGCCACAACGGTTGCTATCGTCGACCTTGACCGGTTCAAGGAGGTCAACGACACGCTCGGCCATTACAACGGCGATCGACTGCTCATCGCATTGAGCGAGCGAATGGCCACCCACTTACGGGGACTCGATGCGCTGGCCCGCCTGGGAGGTGACGAGTTCGGGATCGTCTTGGCTGGAGTGAGCGAGCCAGAGGAGATTCTCACCCGGCTCCGACACGTCATCGAACATGAGGTGGAGATCAGCGGGCTACCCCTCAGCGTCGAAGCGAGCATCGGCTACGTCGTGGCGCCGGAGCACGGAGAAGATGTTGACGAACTCTTACAGCTGGCAGACGTGGCCATGTACGTCTCAAAGGCACAACATGCCGGGGTGATGCGGTACAACGCAAGACAAAATCATTACGACGCAGCGAATCTCGCCTTGGTATCCGAACTCCGACACGCCATTGATGAGGATGAGCTGGTTCTCTTCTACCAACCGAAGATTACTTTGCGGGATGGAAGAATTGAGGCCGCGGAGGCTTTGGTCAAATGGCAGCACCCTGAGCTCGGGCTGTTGTCGCCCGATCGATTCGTCCCGCTGGCGGAGCAGACACGCTTGATCGATCGAGTCACCGAGTGGGTAGCCTCCCGTGCGATTGCGGACCTGAAGGGGTGGAACGACAGGCTCTCTGTGGCGATCAACGTCTCGGCTCGGAACTTGGGGCATCCGGGGCTGGTTTCGCTTCTGGTCGACTTGTTGGCGACCTCTGGCATCGACCCCGGCCGCCTCTCTGTGGAGATCACGGAGACCGCGCTGATGACTGATCCAGAGCGAGCGGCTGTAGTGCTGCAGGATCTCCGCCAGGCTGGAATTGGCATCAGCATCGATGACTTCGGCACAGGTCAGACGTCGTTGAGTTATCTCTCGGCGCTACCGATCGACGAAATCAAGATCGATTGCAGCTTCATTGCGGACATGACGGTGAGCACTGGCCACCGTGCGATTGTCCGCTCGATCGTCGACCTCGGTCATAATCTCGGCCTTCACGTCGTCGGCGAAGGCGTGGAGACTGAGGAAGTCGCTTCCGCCCTCACGGCAACGGGATGCGACGTGGCCCAAGGCTTCCTCTACGCGCGACCTATGCCAGCAAAAGAGCTATCCGACTGGCTTGCCTTCCGCGAGGTATCGGCAGAGGGATTTCTAACAACGCATTAATTCGTTGCTCCGTGTCCGTCCGTTGCCGCGTCTCGGCAAACGAGCTTGGCCATCAAGCATGGGCACTGGAAGACGATCCTCGAACTATCGGGCGCCATGGCGGAGTGGATCGAGGATTTCTACAACCCGCTGCGGCGCCTCTCGGGTATCAGATGCTCGGCCAACCAGGGACCACCAACTGCCTCTTGCCCCACCGGCTACCAATTTGGTCGCCAGGGCGATTTACCTTGCCATTGTCGAACCGCTCCCAACGGGGGTGCGTTGCGCTTCCGCCACCGATGCCACCGCAGATCAGCCAATCCCGTGATCGCGTGCGTAGCTGAGCGCGGTCGCCCGGTCGGGAGAGCCCGTCTTGGCGAAGATACGATTGATGTGGCTCTTCACCGTGTGCGGACTGAGGTAGAGCGTCGCGGCGATCTCGGGGTTAGTCCTGCCCCGGGCCATCATGGCCAAGATCTCTCCTTCTCTCTTCGTGAGGCCGTCAGGGAGGAGCTCGGGAAGTGAAGAAAGCGTCGTAGCGGGCGGCTGGGTGCGGGTAGCGGCGGCGACGAGCGCAGCTTGGATCGTGGGATCGAGAACGGCCAGGCCGGCGACTGAGCTGCGCAGCGTGTACGCGATGTCGACTCGATCGGCGTCCTTGGTCAGGTAACTCCGGGCGCCGGCCCTCAGTGCGGCGAGGACGGAGTCATCGTCGGCATAGGTGGTGAGAACGACAATTGCAATGTCGGGGTGGTGCTCGCTCAGATGCTGGGTGGCTTGGATGCCGTCTACCTCCGGCATGTGGAGGTCGAGGAGGATCGCGTCTGGTCGATGCAGGCGGCATAGGTCAATGGCTTCTTGACCGTCGGCGGCGGCGGCGACCACGTTGATGCCGGGCAGGAGATCAAGTAGCAGTACCAAACCTTCCCGGACGCTCGCCTGATCGTCGGCGACGATGATTCGCAGTGGTGCCTGATGATCGGTCATTGGGGGACCTGGGCGGTCACCACCCAGTTGCCCTCGCTTGCATGTGCTTCGAGCGACCCTCCGATGAGTCGGAGGCGTTCCCGCATTCCGGCGAGGCCATAGCCGCCGTTAGCGGATTTTAGTCGGGGCTCGATCGGTCGGCCGTGGGTCAGCAGGTTACGAACTGTGAGTGTTGTGGGGCCGTCGGTGAAGTCGAGTCGCACGACGACCGGCTGGAGAGGGGCATGTTTCGCTGCGTTATCGAAGGACTCTTGGACGGCACGGGTGAGGGCCAATGAGGCGTCTGGAGTCAAGGACCGCGGTCGTCCAGTCACTTCGACGGTGACTGGTGTGAGGTACTGGTGCTGATGCTCGGCGCCCAGGCCGTCCAGAGCGTCCGCGAGTGGTGGAGTGTCGGTGCGAAGCGCCTGGAGGGCTCGGCGGGTCTCGACAAGACCTTCCGCGGCCGATCGTTGAGCTCGAGTGAGCAACTCGACGGCCCGTTCGACATCGCGTTGGTCGGTGAGTAACGCTTTTGCCGCTTGGACCTGGACGCCGAGTGATCCGAGCGAGTGGGCGAGCACGTCGTGGATTTCGCGGGCGATACGGTTGCGCTCGTCAAGGGTGGCCGCGCGGCTTTGCTCCATCCGCAGCTTCTCTGCATTGGCTAGAAGCGCCGCCGACTGTTCGGCTTGGAGGCGATAGCCGAGAAGGAGCCGGCCGAAAAGGAGTCCGAGGATCATGAGCAGCGGGACGCCGAGCACTCCCCACGTACCCACGCCGTATGCGAGGCCACCGACGACGACGGCGACGACACCGACGGCGGTGACAACGCAAGCGGTTGGCAGCCCGAAGCTGTAGGCGGCGGCGCAAGTGGCCATGGCGGCAAGGACGACGAAGGGAGCTCCGCTTTGGGTGAGGGCTGCCCACCCACAGGTGACTGCACTCGCTGCGAGAGCGAAGGGCAGCATCCGGCGAAGGATCGGACGTGACGGGAGACGCTGAACGGCGATGAGCAGCGTCAGAGTCAACACTCCGATCACGGACGCGTCCACCATGTCGATGAGGTTCCGGGTCGGGCCGTAAGGCACGGAGAAAGTCGAGACA
>DATNLP010000138.1:0-34817 GCA_035602795.1 Acidimicrobiales bacterium
CCGCAGGCGGAGGAAGAACAGGGCGGCCGACTGCCGGCCGAGACTTGGTGCCGACACGCTGTTGTCGACTGACTCGGGGATGAAGCCGAGCATGATCCCCGTCTCGTGCCCGCCGAGGTCGAGCAGGGCCTTCTGGCTGTAGGGATGGGCGGCGGTGGCATCGCTGTACATGCCGACGAGCCGGCGCGACCTCGCCCACTCGAGGAGATACCGCTTGACCGTCGTGAAGATGTGGCGCCCCCGGGCTGCTGGCAGCGTCAGCGCTTGGCCGGCATGACCGACGACGTCCTCCGGGGCAGCGAGCGAGAGGCCGGAATGACAGAGCAGCTCGCCGTCGGTCGTCTCAGCGATGGCCGAGATCAGGAGGCCGGCCGAGATCCGCCGTGCCACTTCATCGGCGTCGTAGGCCCACAGAACGGGATAGGTCTCACCGTAGACGGCCCGGACGGCATCGCCGAGGCGGGCCGACTCAGCAGCGGCGAGCAGGCGTATTTGGATGTCGCCGACCCAGACGGGGTCGGGCGTCGGGGGCTCACCAGCGGGCGCCATGGCGCCATCATCGCAGGCAGGCCCGTTGGCCGGATTTCGAGAGCCACCCGCCAGCCGTTATTCGAGCTCTTTCCAGTGCTCCCGGCCAAACAGCCGACCCCACCGGGCGGTGAGGGACGGACCTTCGTCGTGAGCGGTGTCCGGATGCAGGACCAGAGGCCCCCTGGGAGCGGGCAGCGACTCCACCGCGTCGTCGGAAATCGTGCAATGAACGGCGGTGGTTGTGATGTCGTCGATTTGGTCGCGATCGACGAATCGCACACCGTGGTGGTGCGACTTGACGGCGATGCCGTCGAAGAGATCCAGCTCCGGAACCTGGAGCACGTGCTCTACCTTGCCGAACTCCGTGCCTGAAGAGGTGAGGACCGGAGTCCCAACTTCGAGCGCCTCATACGAGATGGGCCGTCCTTGATCCACGGGCTCCTCCTTCTTGCCAGAAGGAATGTAGCGGTCTCCCAACGCTGGACTCGTCAAAGTACCCAGAGCTGTCCGCTCGGGCCGATCGGAGCGTAGAAGTCCAGGCTGAGAGATTGCTTCTCTAGCCAGGTGGTCGGGCGGAGGCGATGGCAGCGTCGAGACTGGAGAGCGTAATGTCGGGGTCGCCATCGCAGGTGGCCAAGCCGAACCAAACCGGCTAGCAGCACCCTCAAAAGGTCGCAGAGGAACCAGAGATAGTGCAAAGAAACCGGCATCGCGGGCTGATCATCGGCACAGTCGCGTTGGCGATGATGATGGTGACGACAGCGTGTGGATCTGCTTCTGCAGCGGCTGGAGCAGCGTCACCCCGACGGGCACCGTCGGTCGCGTCAACGGCTCAGGTGCTTCAAGCCGTCACTGCCGCGACGAGCATTACCTCCGTGCCGAGTGACCTCACCCCGTCGGTGAAGAATGCCGAGCAGGATCCCTATATGACCCTTCTTAATCAAAACGGATGCGATCCGGCTGTGACATCTTCAACGGTTGGAAAGTGTGTGTTCGGGGACCCGAAGGGTTCAAAGACGATCGTCCTGCTCGGCGACCAACGCGCTGGCATGTGGTTCCCGGGATTTGACGAAATGGCCAAGGAGGCGCATTGGAAGCTCGTGGTGCTCATGAAAACAGTCTGTCCCGCCGTCGATCTCAGCTTCTGGGACTGGACCACGAGTAGCGCCTACACAGCCTGCGACCAATGGCACCAGTACGTGACGAGCAGGATCAACAAAATGGATCCCGCCGTCGTCGTCTTCACGAGCTGGTGGCACGGGGACGGGATCGTGCCGGGCCAGCCCCCGAGCGATTCACAATGGCTGTTCGGACTGGCAGAAATGCTGAGATCGATCACGTCGCCTGGGACCAAGAAGGTCGTTTGGGGGGACATCGCATACCTGAGCCAGGTGGGACCCACTTGCCTGGCTGCAAATGCGGAGAACGTACAAGCGTGCTCGACACCTGCGAGCGAAGCGGCCTTGGCCGACCATGAGCAAACCCTTCAAGCAGCAGCTCAGGCAACCGGTGCTCTGTACGTTCCAACCATTCCCTGGCTCTGTTCGGCCACGTGCACGGCGCTGATCGGGAAGTATGGGGTCTACGCTGATTCTTCTGACATCACGAGCGACTATGCCGCTTACCTGCAAGGTGCCATAGCGGAGGCGCTGCAGCCAGTAATGGGTGTCGCGAAGCGACCTCGCTCGTCGCATTGACCGGCCCTTCCGGGATCACTAACTCGTAGAACGCAACAAGTCCGAACGAACTCAATCGCGCCTGGGAAAACCCGGGGACAAACGGGCGGCGAATGAGTGCGCCGGGGAATCTTGCGCTCTGAGAGGAAAATTTGGTGGAGGCGACGGACTTGAACCCACGAACCTCTTGACTGCCAGATCCCTGAAGGTGGCGAGGTTCAGTCGGGCCGAGACAAGCTCTGGCGGGTCACGTTGGTCTGCTAGGCCTTCATTCTGAGGTCGGATGAGGTTGGATGAGGTCTGGTTGGGTCTCTGGATGTGCAGTTGCGTTGACAAATCCGTTGGCAACGCCATCAGTCCAAGCAGCTCCATCGGAGTGACCATCTTGTTGGTTCCGTCGGAGCTCACCAGGATCGCGAGAGACGCCGGCCCAGGTCGTCACTAACCTTTGGGCCATGGCATGCACAAGGTGCGGCGCCAGGACCGAGGCGATCGCACGGTTCTGCCCGGGCTGTGGCGCCAGGCTGACCGGCGGACTTCCCCATGAGGAGAGGAAGCGCGTGTCGATCATCTTCGTGGACCAGGTCGGCTCGACCGCTCGAGCCGACGGAGCGGACCCCGAAGACGTGAGGGACCGAAATCGCCTGTTCTACGAGGAGGTGCGAGGTCGGATCGAACGCCACGGGGGGCTGCTCGAGAAGTATGCGGGGGACGCGGTCATGGCCGTGTTCGGGGTGCCGTTGGCGCGGAGCAACGACGCCGAGAGCGCCGTCCGCGCCGGGCTGAGCGTTCTGGAAGGCATTCGCCGGCTGAACGCCTTGAGTGACGACCTCGATCTCGAGGTCCGGGTCGGCGTCTGCACTGGTGAGGCCGTGGTCGAGATCGACGCGCCCCCCGAGAGTGCGCTCGCCACTGGCGACGTTGTGAACACGGCGGCACGTCTGGAGGCATCGGCTCCGCCCGGAGCCGTGATCGTCGGAACGGAGACGTATCGGCTGACGAGGCATGCCTTTCGATACCGAGCTCTCCCCCCGATCGACGCGAAGGGAAAGAGGGAACCCGTTCCGGCCTGGATCGTCGAGGATTTGGCCGCTGTCCCCACTGCGGTTCTCGCCGAATCGCGCACCCCACTCGTCGGGAGAGACCACGAGATGCTTCTCATTCGGACCGTCTGGTCGCAGGTCGTCGACCAGAGGCAGCCACACCTGATCACCCTCATCGGTCCTGCTGGCATCGGAAAATCGAGACTGGCGGCGGAACTGAGTGCGGAGGTAGCAGAGATCGGTGGACGGGTGCTCCTCGGTCGGTGCTCGGCCTATGAGCAACAGACTCCGTATCACGTCGTCACGCAGGTAGTCAGACAGGCTTCGGGCATCTTCGAGAGCGACCCGGGGGACACCGCCCGCGCCAAGCTGGAATCGCTCGTGGCGGCGCTCTTTGAGCCGGAAGAGGTCCGTGAGCTGACGCGCCACCTCTCCCTCTTGATGGGCCTCGGGTTGGACGAGCGGGCGCGGGAGACCGTCGAGATGCAGTACGCCATCCGGAGACTTCTCGAGCGGTTCTCTGATGAGGCTCCGCTGATGGCGGTCTTCGAGGACCTCCACTGGGCTGATGACGCGTCGCTCGACTTGCTGGAATACCTCAGTACCCGGATGCGCGGTGGGCGCACGCTGATCATGACGCTCGCCCGGCCCGATCTGCTCGAGGCACGACCACTGTGGGGAGCCGGTGCCACCGCTCACACATCCGTCCTGCTGAATCCACTGAACACGATGGATGCGAATCGAGCAGCCACCGAGCTTCTCCCGGGTGCCGACGAGGCGACCGTCGCCCGAATCGTGGCGACCGCCGAGGGGAACCCGCTGTTCATTGAGGAGCTGGTCGCCTCCATCCAGGACGACGCTGTGGCCGATGACCTTCCACCCACCATCCACGCCGTGCTGGCGGCACGTATCGACGCGCTCCCCCGTGACGCGCGGACTGCGTTGCTCCGCGCATCGGTGATTGGGAAGGTGTTCTGGCGCGGCGTTCTGGGCAGGTTGGGGGGGATTCCCGACGTGGACGGTGCGCTGGACGCGCTCGAGATGCGCGGGCTCATACAAAAGAGGTCCCGGAGTCTGGTCGAGGGGGAGGTGGAGTTCTCCTTCAAACACGACCTTGTCCTCGACACGGCCTACTCGACACTGCCGCGTGCATCGCGACGAGAGCTGCATGCCGCCACCGCCTCCGTGTTGGAGGCCCTTTCGAAGACGCCCGACGAAATGGCGTCCATCCTGGCCCATCATTGGCGAGAGGGCGGTAACGCCGACCGATCCCGCGAGTACCTCTTGACCGCAGCCGACCGGGCACGGCAAGCGCTCGCTGTGGAGGAAACCTACGACCTGTACTCGCAGGCGCTCGACCTAACTTCAGAGGACACCGACCGGCTGAAGATCCGCCTTCTCCGGGCGCAGGCACTGGTCCAACTCCAGGATTTCTCCCGCGCGGCGCACGAGTTGGCGGAGCTCATTCCGCTGTTGGACGGCGAGACCCAAGTCGAAGCACTCGTGGCCCGCTCGCACGCCACGCTGTGGACGGAGCAGACCGAGGAGACAATGGCGTGCGCTCAACGCGCGCTCGACCTGGCGCGGACGGGCGGATTCGCGGAACTTGAGACAGCCGCCCTCGGCATGGTCGCGGCCGCCCACGGCATGTGCGGGGAAGCGGGCGACCTCGAAAAGGCCGTGACGCTCGGTGACGAGGCGCTCGCAAACTGGCCTTCCCACTCGCGCGAGAGCGAGCACGCGGAGATGTATCACCTGGCGGCGAACCACTGCTACTGGTACGGGGACTACGAACGGGCCATGAGCGCCTCAGAGTCGTCGTTCACCACCGCCGGGGTGGAACTACACAGCCAGGAGTTCAGGCTCCGCGGTGCGGGGATGCGGGGGATCATCCTGGCGAGCCTGGGTCGCTACGAGGAGGCCATCGCAGCCGCGGAATACGCGATCGAACTCGGTCGAGTCATGGGCCGGCCTGTGAGCGTGGTCATGAACTACTCCACGTTGCCCCTCCGGGAGATCTTTGCCGTGGACGAGGCGCTCGCACGGAGCGAAGGTGTGGCGGACCTCCTGGGGCCGTCCGACTTCAATATGCCGTGGATGAACGCGCGGGCTGACGTATTCGTGGCAAGGGTCATGAAGGGCGACCTGTCGACAGCGGAGGGCGGTTGGAGTGCCATCTGGGACGACGCGGTCGGCAGCAAGGCGTGGGAGCGCTGGCTGGTCAGTGGTCGGCTCGCGGCGGCCCGCGCCGACCTGGACCTCGCCAAGGGACGGATCGAAGAGGCCCAAGCGTGGGCCGTGCGGGCGATCGACATGGCGGTCGCTTCGAGCAGGAAGAAATACGAGGCGATCGGTCGCATCACTCTCGGTCGAGCGCTCGTGGCAGGGGGGCTGGGACACGAGGCCGTTGTCGAACTCCGTCGGGCCGTGGCCGGCGCAGAGGCGATCCGCTCGCCCTTCATTCGTTGGCAGGCGCTGGCGGCATTGGGCGCAGCACTGGCGGCATCCGGGAGTGATTCGTCGGGGCCGCGTCTGGAGGCGGCCGCCGTCGTCCGTTCGATCTCCGAGGACCTTTCGGCGGAGCATGCAGCGACGTTTCTCGCCGATCAGCGTGTCACCGAGGTACTCGAAGCCGTTCGTTGAGGCCGGGTATGCGGCGGGGGACTCACCGCAGATTTTGGTGGAGGCGATGGGACTTGAACCCACGAACCTCTTGACTGCCAGTCCCCCGGAGTTGTTGGTGTCCAGTGCTGCCGAGGCGGGTTCTGGCATGTCGTATTGGTCGGCGGGAGCCCCAATATGAGGTCAGGTGAGGTTTGGTCAGGTCTCGCCTTATGGAGTTGCGTTGACAAATCCGTTGACAACGGTGTCTGTTCACGGTTGCAGCCGAACTACTGGGTTCCATGAGTCCTCATCGAATGGTCTCCTTGGAGAGACCGGCCCACTGCGGCCAAACGCCTTGTCGCCTACGGTGGTGCCATGCCGGAGGAATGGGCATTGCGGTGACCACCGAGAACGTCGCCATCCTGTTCACGGACATCGTGGGGTCGACAGAGCTGTCCCAGCGACTGTCTGCCGAAGATGCCGACGAGGTCCGCCGGGGCCACTTCGCCGTCCTGCGCCAGGCCGTGGCCGAATCAGGCGGCACCGAGGTAAAGAGTCTGGGCGACGGGCTCATGATCGTGTTCGCCTCGGCCTCGGCAGCACTGATGTGCGCCGTGGCCATGCAACAGGGCGTGGAACAGAACAATCGCGGGGAAGCAGAGGCGATCGGCCTTCGTGTCGGAGTCAGCATGGGAGAGGTGAGTCGAGAGGAGGGCGACTACTTCGGTGACCCCGTCGTCGAGGCGGCGCGCCTCTGCGCGGTCTGCGAGAGCGGCCAGGTCTTGGCCACCGACGTGCTGCGGTTGATCGCCGGCCGGCGCAGCCGGATCGAGTGCCTTCCGGTCGGCGGGCTGGAGCTGAAGGGGCTCCCCGGCTCGGTCGAGACGGTGGAGGTCCTCTGGGAGCCGGTGGGCGGTTCCATCGAGGTCGGCGCGATCCCGCTCCCGGGCCGCCTCGCCATCCGCCCGGACATGGGTGTGGTCGGCCGTGATGCCGAAGCGGAGTCAGTCGCCGACACCTACAAGCGGGTGGCGGGTGCCGGCGGACGCGAGGTGGTGCTCGTCTCCGGTGAGCCCGGACTCGGCAAGACCACCCTCGTCGCCGAGGCGTCCCGGACCGCCTTCGACGCCGGGGCGATGGTCCTGTTCGGACACTGCGAGGAGGACCTGGCCACCCCCTACCAGCTCTTCGCCGAGGCACTCGGGCACTACGTCACCCATGCGCCCGAGGACCAGCTCCTAGCCCACGTCGCCGCGCACGGATCCGAGTTGGCACGCCTGGTCCCGGCCCTGGCCAGCCGTCTCCCTGACCTGCCGTCGACCAAGGCCACCGACGCCGACACCGAGCGGTTCCTCCTATTCGCCGCGGTCGTGGGCCTGTTCGCAACGACCAGCGAGCACCGGCCCATCGTGCTCGTGTTCGACGACCTGCAGTGGGCCGACAAGGGCAGCCTGTTCCTCCTGCGCCACCTGGCCGGGTCCGACGTTCCGATGCGGCTGTTGATTCTCGGGACCTACCGCGACAGCGAGCTGTCCCATGCCGACGCCCTGATCGAGACCCTGGCCGCACTCCGCCGCCTCAACGGGGTGGCCCGGATCGACTTGGACGGCCTCGACGACGCCGGGGTCATCGCACTAATGGAAGCGGCAGCGGGGTACGAACTGGACGACGACGCCGTGGGCCTCGCCCACGCCATCTCCCGCGAGACGGACGGCAACCCGTTCTTCGTGAGCGAGGTGCTGCGCAACCTGGTCGAAAACGGGACCATTGCCCAGAACGAGGAAGGCCGTTGGGTGGCCGAGGAATCCCTCGATGCCATCGCCCTTCCCGATTCCGTTCGCGAGGTCATCGGTGCCCGGGTGCTGCGATCGGGAAAGGATGCCGAGCGTGTGCTGTCTGTGGCGGCGGTCATCGGACGTGATTTCGACCTCGACCTCCTGGCTCGGGCCACGAAGACCAGCGAGGACGACCTTCTCGATATCCTCGACGACGCCGCGGTTTCGGCCCTGGTCCGGGAGGTGGTCGACACGGGGCGGTACAGCTTCGCCCACGCCCTGATCCAGCACACCTTGTACGAAGACCTGGGTCACAACCGCCGTGCCAGGGCGCACCGGCAGGTGGCCGAGGCCCTAGAGGACCTGTGCAACGGACGCCCCGGCGCTCGGATCGGCGAGCTGGCCCGGCACTGGATCGCGGCCACTCATCCCATCGACCTGACCAAAGCCGTCGACTACACCCGACAAGCGGGCGATGCCGCCTTGGCTGCCCTTGCCCCCGCCGACGCTCTTCGCTACTACGCCCAGGCCCTCGACCTCTACCTCCAGGCCACCGACCCCGACCCCGTCCTCGGCCTCGATCTGGCCATCGGCCTCGGAACCGCCCAGCGCCAGACCGGTGACCCCGCCTTCCGCGAAACCCTTCTCGGTGCTGCTCGCCGGGCGGCCGACCTCGATGACGCGGAGCGTCTTGTGGCCGCTGTCCTGGCCAACAACCGGGGTTTCCTCAGCACCATCGGTGCCATCGATGCGGAGCAGGTCGAAGTCCTGGAGATGGCCCTCGATCGGCTCCCTACGGATTGCCCCGAACGAGCACTGGTGCTTGCCACCCTGTGTTCGGAACTTCTCGCCGGGAGCACGCACGAACGCCGCCAGTCTCTGGCCGACGAGGCCATCTCCATCGCCAAGTCCTCCGGTGACGACGCAATCACCCTACGGGTCCTCAACAGCGTCCTTCTCCCACTGTTGGTGCCGTCCCAACTCGAACCGTCATTGGCCCGGACGGCCGACGCCCTTCTTCGAGCCGGTCGAGTCGGTGACCCAGTACAGCTCTATTGGGCAGCATGCTGGCGTGGCGACACGACGGCCCGTGCCGGAGACATCGACGAAATGGACGGCTGCATCGAGATCATGGGTTCTTTGGCGGAGCAGCTCGACCAGCCGATGTTCAACTGGGTACTCGCCCAATGGCATGCCACCCGAGCGTTGATCGCCGGAGATACCGAACGGGCTGAGCAGTGGGCTACTGAGGCACTTCAGATCGGGGCCGACAGCGGCCAACCCGATGCCGCCGTCGTCTTCGGCATGCAGTTCATGATGGTGAGTCTCCAACGTGGAACTCTGGGCGAACTCATCCCACTCATCGAGCGGAGGATCGCCGAGAGTTCTGATGTCTCCGGGATAGTCGCGGCGATTCTGGCTGTCGCCTACGTCGAAGCAGACCGTACGCAGGACGCGGCCCGTCTCTTGAAAGAGTTCGCGGGCGCAGAATTCGATCTACCGATGGGTATGGTTTGGCTCACTGCAATGGTCGACTTCGCAGACGCAGCTATCGAATGCCGGGACCCACGCTATGCCGGGCTGCTCTTCGATCAACTCGCGCCGTGGGCCGATCACATGGCCACTACGGGCACAACGGCTGAAGGTCCGGTGAGTCACTATGTCGGCGGCCTCGCCACGGTCCTCGGTCGCTACGACGATGCGGACGCTTACTTCGCCAAATCCGCCGCGTTCAGCGACCGGATCGGTGCCAAGTTCTTCGCCGCCCGCACCGACCTCCTCTGGGGGAGGATGCTCGCTGAACGCGGTGCGCCCGGTGACATAGAAAAGGCCCTCCGGCTGCTCGCAGACGCGCAGATGGCGGGGGCGACCCACGGGTACGAAAACGTCGAACGACGGGCTTCGGCGGCACTCGAGCGCTTGAACGCCTGAGGATCCCACCACCTGCCCTACTGTTCTATCGCCGGGCTTGGGCGTTCCGAACGCCGTCCGTGGCGCCCGTCAGTGACCAGCGTCGACCCCGACGGGCTCCTCGCCGAAGCCGAATGCGACCTTGTCGTCATGATGCGGAACGACCCCATGGAACTCCTCGATGGAGACCCCTGGTCCAGGGCGCGCTGGCTGGCGGAGCGCTGCGGGTTGGACCCCACGGCGATCTGGGAGTGGGGCGTCGTGGAGCGGGTGACAAGCGGGCTGCGATGCACCCGAATCGCCCGCTGGGAAGGCAGATGCTTATGGTCGCCGACGGCATCGCCACGCTGTGACCCATCGCGGTTCACCGATGACTGCCACGGGGTGCCTCCGTGGTGAGGGTGCGCTTCGAGTCACTGTTTGGGGGCACCTGGGTCCACGCCGAAGCGGCTCGGGACGGACCTAGCGGCCGCCCGGGTCTCTAGGACTGCTGGCCCTCCAGGCCGACCATGGCTGCTCGTGTTATTGGGTGATTCAGCTCTTCGCCGCGAAAAGGTGCCAGGAGCCTTGCATCAAAGAGGCGCTGGGCCAGCTCGAGGCCCAGCCCGGGCGCGACTACGAGTCCAAGATGGCCGAGCGTGCCGCCAAGGAGGAGGCTCTCGGCCACAAGCTCACTGGTCCCAAACCGACCGCCACACCGACGCGGCCCCGCGGCGTGCGCAAGGCCAACATCACCGACCCGGACTCACGGATCATGGCGACCTTCAACAAGCGACTCCAGGGCTACAACGCCCAGGCAGCCGCCTCGGCGGACCAGGTCATCGTGGCCGCCGAGGTCCACAACGTGACCAACGACCAGGCCAGTTTCGTCCCCATGGCTAAGGCCGCGAACGAGAACCTGGCCGCGGCCGGGCACCTGGGCGCGACAGAGTGCTTCGTCGCCGACGCCGGCTACTGGTCGGCGGCCAACGCCACGACCGACGTCGGTGCCGACGTGCTCATCGCCACGCGCAAGAACGCATGGCGCCAGGCCCCCAAGCCCAGCGACGACCGCCTGGCCGTCTTGGCCCGGGTCAACGCAGGCGAGCTCTCACAGCGCGCCGCGGGCGACATCCTCGGGGTTTCCTACACGTGGGTCCGCGACATGACCAAGCGCTATTTCGGAACGACCGGCCAGCGCCTCACCTCCACGACCGATCCCGACCCCGCCGAGTGGATCCCCGTCATCGAAGCCCTCGACCGAGGAGAGATCTCCCGACGCGCCGCCGCTGATCAACTCGGCACGTCGGCCGGCCGGGTCAACACGATGCTCGCCCATGTGCGCGGCGAAGCCCCTGAGCCCTCCATGGTGCGCCGGGCCATGGACGACAAGTTGGCCCAGCCAATCCAGGCCGAGCCTTCAAGCGCCGCAAAGTCATCATCGAGCCCGTCTTCGGCAACATCAAGGCCAATCGCGGCTACCGGAGCTTCACCCGCCGGGGCATGGCGGCCGTCCAGAGCGAATGGCGCCTCATCTGCACCACCCACAACCTGCTCAAGCTGCGAGCGGCCTTCGCCGGCTGATCGGCGGCCCCGCCGCGCTCGTTCTAGGTCCGAGCCGAGCGGGTTCCTGCGACAGCCTCAAGAAAGGCACATTGAAGACGTCGATGGGTGGACATCTGGGGTTGCAATTTCGACGGAACTCAAAACGCCTGGTGAATAGATCACCGCCGTCGTGGGGCACCACCAGGAAACGGCACTTGCGACGCGCGCGCGGCCGGTCGAGCCTGGGAGAACCAATGCCAAGGACGAGTACGCGGCAGAGGGAGACCGTCTGAGCCCCGTCCCAAGTGACTCGTGCGCCCTGAGGACGCCGCCCCCCATCCTGTGCGTGCCGAAAACGTCATCCGTCCTCTTGACCTGGACGAACGTATTGAGGCTGCTGGAACCTTCGACTGACGATCCGGCTGCGGATACGCAGGATCCCACTGTCGGTAACACCGGTTCAGCAGCAGTCGCACCGCGTGGTGGGACTGCGTCAGGCCTTGAGGCGCTTCGTCCCAGCTCAGCGAGCAGGATGACGTTCTTGGCACGCACAGGTCCACGGCAGGGAGCATCCCTGCGCCGGCGATCCGGAGGCGCCGACACCTTCACTCCCATCCATTCCGACCACCCCTAGTAGGAGAGATGCCTGAACCGGCGGCCCTGGTCCAAGAGATTCGGGCCGAGCTGTCGTTGAAGGTCGGTGACCAGTCAGAGTCAGCCATCGGCCCGCGGTTGCCCCTTGTGGGACCCCTCGAGGTCAGCCGCTGTAATCTGACGTCGGAGCGACAAGCGAGGTGACGCCCATGTGGATAATCACGGGAGTCCTGCTTGGTTTGGTCTGTCTGGCCGCGGTGGTCGGATTTCACTTAGGACCCCACGCTCATGTCGTCGCAGTGGCGATGGGCGTTGTCGTTGCCGGCTGGCTCATCTACCTCATGTCCGAACGGGGAGCTGGACCCGTGCTCTGGACCCTCCTTGGAGCTGACCTCATTGTGGGCGTGGGAGTAGGGGCTCTGGCGTGGAAGGGAGTGTCGGGGAGCGCCACCGTTACCGAGAGCCACCGTCGCAGTCCACTTGAGGGGGTGGAAGGAGTTGCCGTCAGCCGGTTGGCGCCCGATGGAATCGTCAGTGTCCAGGGCGAGCACTGGTCGGCTATCTCGGTCAATGGCACCGTGCCCGCCTCCACGCGGGTACAAGTCCTTCGGGCCCTCGGTGTGCGCCTCGAGGTTTGGGGTGAAGATGCCCAGGCCGTTTCTGCCGATGGATTGTTTGATCTTCGGGAGAGCAACGCAATGGATCAGAGTCAGTGATCCTCGTCGAGGTCGTAGGTGCGCTGGTGGTCCTCTCGGTTCTCGTCGCGCTCGGATTCTCGGTGAAAATCGTCCGCGAGTATCAGCGGGTCGTGCTCTTCCGGCTCGGTCGTTCCCTGGGTCTCAGAGGTCCGGGGCTGGTATTCATCAACCCGGTCACCGACAGGACGATGATGGTTGACCTTCGCGAGCGGTTCTTGGAGATCCCAGCTCAGACTGCCATCACGCAGGACAATGCCAGCATCTCAATCGACTTCATCATCTTCTACAAGGTTGTTGATCCCGCCATGTCGGTTCTGCAGGTGCAGAACTTCGCCGCAGCAGCGCAGAATGTCGCCGCCACGACGCTCCGTAGCGTGGTGGGTGACATGATGCTCGATGATGTGCTCTCCAAGCGCGAGGAGATGAACGCGTCCCTTCGTGTCCGGCTCGATGACGTGACGGAGCGCTGGGGCGTGAAGGTGACCACGGTGGAGGTCCGTGAGGTGAACCCACCCGTTGGCGTCCTCGACGCCATGACACGTCAGATGTCGGCCGAGCGCACTCGACGCGCAGTAATCACTGAGGCCCAGGGTCAGAAGGAAGCCGCGATTACGCTTGCGGAGGGCAACAGGCAGGCGGCGATCCTGGGTGCAGAAGGGGAGCGACAGTCCGCCATTCTCCGTGCAGAGGGGCTGGCGGCGGGACTCGAGAAGATCTCGGTGGTAGGACAGGGTCTGGACCGAAACACCATGCAGCTCCAATACCTCGAGATATTGAAGAACGTCGGTACGGCCCCTTCCACGAAGATCGTCGTCCCGATGGAGCTGGGCGGCCTGATCGGAGGCCTGCAATCGCTCCTCCCGGCCGCATCCTCGAACGGCGCGACGCCGCCGGTGAATGCAGTACCGGTCGACGAGAGCGCGCCAGGGACGCGTCCGGCGGTCAACCCGAGCTAGCCAGGCAAAAGTAGTCCCTCGGCTGGCGGCGGCCCGCGCCGACCTGGACCTCGCCAAGGGACGGATCGAAGAGGCCCAAGCGTGGGCCATGCGGGCGATCGACGTGGCGGTAGCTTCGAGCAGGAAGAAATACGAGGCGATCGGCCGCGTCACTCTCGCTCGGGCGCTCGTGGCGGGGGGGCTGGGTCACGAGGCCATTGGCGAACTCCGTCGAGCGGTAGCGGGCGCAGAGGCGATCCGCTCGCCCTTCATTCGTTGGCAGGCGCTGGCGGCATTGGGAGCAGCACTGGCGGCATCCGGGAGCGATCCGTCGGGGCCGCGTCTGGAGGCGGCCGCCATCGTCCGTTCGATCTCCGAGGACCTTTCAGCGGAGCATGCGGCGACGTTTCTCGCCGATCAGCGTGTCACCGAGGTTCTCGAAGCCGCTCGGTGAGCCCGGGTACGCGGCGAGGGGCTCACCGGAAAATTTTTGGTGGAGGCGATGGGACTTGAACCCACGAACCTCTTGACTGCCAGTCAAGCGCTCTACCAGCTGAGCTACGCCCCCGTAGCACCTGCTAGAAGCCGGTTTTTGGACCTTTTAGGAGGAGTCCGCTACTACTGACCAGTGGGCATTTGGTCAGTAGTAGAAACCGATTTCAGCAGGTCAGCCACTATAGCCGAGGTTCCGATCCTGCTACCCAGCGGGAGCCGTCCGGGTGGTCCACACGAATGACCAGCCCACCCTCGGAGACGACGAACTCGACCGTCCGATGCTCGTCGGCAAAGACGAAGTGACGTAGGTCGTACTCGCTTTCTTTAAGCTGCTCGTTCGCCACCCGGCGTGAGAGGTTCGAACCGTGGACCTCGAAAAACCCTGGCCCCCGCTTGAACAATTCAACGAGTCGCCCGCTAGAAGCATTAGACAACGATGGACTGACGATGAGGAAGCAGGCCCGTGGTGCCGTGACGGAACAGGGGACGTGCAAGTCGTCTTCGACAGCGCCACGGAACTCTAGGGTGAATGATCCATCCGTGCCGCTCTTGAAATGTGAGTTCTTCGGATCAGTCCCGCCGTAAACCAGCTCGAAGCAATTGGGGCTTTCTGTTTCTAGACCGTCCAGAGAAATACCAGTGAAGTAGTCCATTCTCGTCACCGCAGATTGCTTGCGTGCTTGTCCTGGTATCTCGCCGCGCATCCGCCGATGACGAACAGCCACGTGAATGCGAAGCACATGAACCAGCCGACGACAAGGAACGGCAATGCCCAGACGATCCACAAGAGCGGAAGGCATAGAACCGTCAAGATCACGCCCGAAGCGATCCACGTCGGATAACCAAGCTCTCCGGTGCTGCTCTGCCGTGGAGGGTCGGGCCTCGTTGCGTGCCGAATGAGCACGTAGCCAAGGACCCACTTCCACCACGAACTCACGTCACCGAGGCTACGCCTAGGCGGTCACCAGACCCGCCCAGATCTCCCCAGGAAGCGCCGTTCGGCTCCTGCGTGGCTTCTGCCCTCGCCACGCTCAGCACCTTAGAAATGAGCTGGAAGCCAGGGTCCAAAATCTCCGAGAAATAACCTCTGACCTGCATGGATAATGCGTGGATTTGGTTGACAACGGCGTAACTACAGTGCTGTAATTACCCCATATCTAGTGGCTCGGGGGACAACTGACCACAATATGTTGCGGTTGGCTAAGAATTTTTTTTAGCCCCAAAGTCACATAACCTTCGCCATAGTCCCAGGTCAGCAGGTTATTAGCGGAATCTGGCGGAATCGGTTGACTATTGACAAGATCTGTGTTATATGCTATAATGGGGTAGTGTAGAGAAAATTTCGCAGTGCTCCGGTTTGTATGGCCGAAGTCACCCGCGGCGATACGAACACGGAGTTTGCATGACAGATGAAATGAGGGGGGAAAGGCTCGCCTGGGGCGTGCGCCAATTCTCGACTGACTTTTCAGTCGGCGAAAGCACTGTCCGAAAATGGATTCACGACGGCACCTGTCCAGCCGTGAAGATCGGCGGTCGGGTTCTGATACCTGGAGTTTGGGTGCGCGACAAGTTTGCGGACGCAATGGCTGAATGGTCTCGCGCGGAGTCCGACGCAGAGAAGGTTCCAGCATGAGCGGCATACCGGATCCCGACACCACCATTGGGAGTTTTTTCGGCCTGGCCGCTGACGGGACATACGACCTCGCCACAATCGAAACCGACCTAGCCGCGCTGACCGATCACTACGCGGCGGATATCGGGACCCTGGACGGCATTGTTGGCAACCTGTGGACGTATGGATTGCCTCAAGGTGCGTATGCGGTTAGCGCCGGGGGGGTGGTCTCCGTTCTACGTGCTCCCCTGCCTCCGGTCGTACTGGTCCCGCAAGGGCCAGCCATCGTCGCCCTGTTGTGCGCGCTGGTCTCCACGGCGCTTGTTGCACTGGGCGAGCCCAGCGAAGGCGCCATCGTCACCGCGTTGAACCTGCGCGCCTCACAAGGTCCAGCTCTGCAAGCTGGAAATAACCCCTACCCCGGATAAAGGAAACCCCCCATGACCACCCATACAACAACAGAGCAGACACTTCAAGCGGCACGTACCGCACTCGGTGAGAAACAAGCCGAAATCACTGAGGCCGAACGTCGCGCAGCAATTGCGACCACACCCGATGACCTCATTAGGGCAGAAGCCGAAGCGACCATCGCTCGACGTGCTCTACCGGAGTTAGAGCAGAACGTGTTAGATGCCGAAGCCGCGCACCGGGCCGACCAACGCAAGCAGGTTGCGAAGCAGGTGGCCGAGAGTATGCCGCCCTATGACCGAGCGATTATCGACACCTTGGACGTTGCGAAAGTTGCGCTAGAGGATCTTGCTAAAGCATCGGAGTCCCGCGAGCGTGCCGTCGCTCTATCCCTTGATCTCGCGCGTGAGGCCGGGGAGGAACATGGCCTAATCACGCTGAAGTATGCACCGGTGGCCGGTAAGTACCGACTGACTTCGACTAGGGCCGAGGTTGTGACGGAGTTGGCCGCAATCCTGGCGGACACGTTCCGTTCACTGAAAGAGGACGGCCTGGCGGAAGCGTGCGAGTTAAGGCGCTATGGGGGCACTCGCTTGACTAACGGGAGGACAGAAAAGAAAGCAGAAGCAGCATGACAAACCCAGTATTTAATGAGTCGGTTCCGGCAGATTCGTTCAGCGAGAGCACGCCGCGACAGCGAGCCGCATACGGACGCTTGCTCGAAAACGCCCGAGCCCTAGAGGACTCTGAACCTAGCGAGGATGACGCGCAACGTCTTGCCTCTCTTTCCGCCGACGAATTCTCGCGAGAAATGTTAGCGAAGATGGCGCCGCGTCCCGTTCGGCCGAGCCCGTCACACATAAGCCCCGAGGACATATCGGCGGCGCTTGGTAGCGAATTAGCCAAGTACGACAACAATCGAACCACGGGGGAGAAGAGGAGTCTTTGATTTAGCAGTTCGCTCGGCGCAAGTTCAATTAGGCACTGAACCCGCCGAGAAGTCCTGCCGTTGTGGTCGTGGGTTCCGGCCTCCTTGCCACCTTCCGATCACGACGGCGGGCGCAGTTCGTCCGTTGCGTTTGAAATCTCCCGCGACGGACCACGCTGGGCCTGGGAACCCAGAGTCCGCGGCGTGGCTCTGTATTTTTTTCCTTTCTTCGGAGCCAGGCGCGGCGGACACTCTGTAGCCGGTCGAATCTCTTGGCGAGTCGGCCCCTACAGCACAAATGCCGCTTGGTTGCGGTGCGGTTGTGAGTCGCTTCCCGCCGCACCGTGGCCGGGTGGTCCGAACACAGATGCCGAGTGGCATCCGGGAAGCGAGAAGTAATGAGTACAGAACACAACAGATATGGAGCAGGGCTACCAGATGGAGCACCGAGCAGCAGTAACACAGGGCAAGGCGAATCCGTCAACGTCGCCCCGTTCGGCATGACTCCGAGAATGCTCATAGAGAGCGGCATACCCGATGGGCCGTTCCGCCTTTGGTGCTTTATTGACGGTCGCCACGGAGACCAGGGTTATGACACTTTCGGATATCACTACATCGGAGAGCGCCTGGGAAGGCAGACGGAGACGATTGGAAAATGGGCGGAGTACCTTAAGGGTCTAGGTCTCATTGACATACTGGGCGAAGGTACGCAGAAGGCGCGGCTAGTCCTTCTCGGAAATCCATCACGCGCCGGGCAGAAGCCGAAGTGGCGTCCCGAAGACCTACCGCCTGTTCCCCACCGACACCATCCTTCGGGGTCGCGAGGTTCCGCCGCGAAGCGAGCCGAAATGGAAGGCATCGGCACCAGCCACGGCGCGCCTCGTTCTCCACGTCACTACTGCATCGGCGTCACGCGGGACGGTCAACGCTGCAAACGTAATGTGCGGGAAGGGCAGCTCTACTGCTCCGTTCACGCGGAACAGGATCCCATAGCGTCAGTGGATCTTTCCCGACAAACAGGAAAGCAACTTTCCCGACAAACAGGAAAGTCTTTCCCGACGAACGGGAACCCTCTTAGTTCTGGGTCTCGCTATGAGGGGTTAGGTATGGGGGATAGTAGTTCTAAGGGTTCTTTCTCTGATTCAGTCACAGAAGCAGTCGAAGAATTCGTCAACGTAGATTCTAAAACTGGCGAGATTCTTAGCGGTGCTGACGTAGAACTGCCGACGCTTCCGCTCCGTTCAATGAAAACCATCGGCGCCATTCGACGCGAACGGGAGCGAGCACAACAGGTGGCAACGGTATGACCGTGAGACTGTCACCAGAGGCCTCTCAGCGCCCGTCAGAGCCGCGCCAGATACGTCACAGGACGATTACGTCACCTTGCAAATTCCAAGCCCTTAGAACGGACGACATTTGTTCGCGTTGCATCGTAGAAAGTAGAAAAAAATGAGCAGCACAGTAAGCCCAGCATTTTTGGTCGGATCGACCACAGGAGCGTTGTATTTAGTATCCGCCGATGGAACAACCGCGGTCAGTATCAGTCAGGCCGATTACGAAGTGTTCGTCTACAACGGATATCCCGTCTACGAGGTGTCGCAGGATTTCGTGGCAGGGCTCAGGGTCGTGGCATGACGGCGCGCACCGTACCGACAGACTGGACCGAATCCGCGGAACGTAGGGCCTGGCAACGCGAGCAGCAGGAAGCCGAGAGAACAAAGTCAAAAGAGGAGTCTCCATTTGTCCGCGCTCTATTGGCAACGCTAGAAGATCCGGAGTTCTGGGCAGACGCCACTAGGCAGGCAGAGGCTAGGAACAGTGAATCGGCCAAATCGGACGTAAACTAGCGATGACTGACAAACCCCAGGTCAGCAACGCGTTCATCCCGGCGCCGGTAACTACTTCAATCGAACCCCATGTCACCCGCCAATGCATCGCCCACAATCGCCGCGGTACCCAGTGCCAGCGCCCAGCTGGACCAGGAGGCACCACCTGTCGATATCACGGCTACGCGGCGCCGCAGGTAGCCAACGCAGCCCGCGCACGCATCGCTACAAATAGTGCTCTCGCCACCATCGCGAATCAAGTACATGAACCGGTGGAGGACCCAGCGTTTGAACTGCTCTCCATTGCTTCGGAAATCGTGGCGCTGAAGGATGAGCTAGGGCGCAGAGCCAGTGAGCTGCAAGAGATTGCGGTTACCGACAAATTAGGTGGGCAGAACATCGCAGCTGTCTTATCCGCCTACACGGGCGCCTTGAAGCAAGCCAGCGACGTTCTGGTGAAAATCGTAAAACTAGATTTGGCTGATCGGCGCATCAGGGTGGCCGAAGCCGATCACAGAAAGCTCATTCAAGCGGTACAGGGTGGCGTCTACGCCTACCAGACGGACCCTCCGTTGTCCCATGAGCAGAAACGGGAGATCCTTCAATCCATCGCCGATGCGCTCGACGCACTCTATGAGTAATCCTCACCAAAATGGTAGAGATTCGCTCCCGGCTGGCCCGTTTGTAAATCTTTCCCTAGATTCCTTTACATCGCTGGTCAGGTGGCATAGGCTGGATTCGTGGATCTCATCGTCTATCTGCGGGTCAGTTCTGAGTCCCAGGTGGACGGTTTCGGGCTGGAGGTTCAAGAGCGAGCCTGCCGAAAGTGGGCGAAGGCTAACGGTCACAAGATCGTCGGCACGTTCCAGGACGCAGGGATCTCCGGAAGCAAAGACCTCGCAGAGCGGCCAGGGCTATCCGCGGCAATCGACATGCTTCGCCCACCACCGCGGGCAACGGGGCTCATCGTGGCCAAGCTGGACCGGCTTGCACGCGCGTTACACGTACAGGAGAGCGTCTTGCAGGTCGTCTGGCGTGCCGGTGCGTCCGTGTTCACTGCCGACGCCGGTGAAGTCCTCCAGGACGATCCTGACGACCCTATGCGGACGTTCGTGCGTCAGGTCATCGGCGGAGTGGCGCAGCTGGAGCGATCTCTCATTGCCAAGCGGATGCGTGACGGTCGCAACGCCAAGCGCGACGCCGGGCGGCACTCAGTCGGCCAGTACCGCTACGGCCAGCACGGCGCAGGCAAAGGACGCGAGCGCGATGCCGCCGAGAATCCAGACGAGAAGGTCGCGGTAGATCGGATCATGGAGCTACGCCAAGCGGGACAGAGCTACCGGACCATTGCCGAAACACTGGACTCAGAAGGATTACGCCCACGACGCGCAGAGCACTGGTCCGCTATGGCAGTGCGGAACATTGCAGTCAGAGAAGGAACTGAATGACCCCCGAATGAAAAAGCGTATTTCTACGACACGACGAGCGGCTGAGTCATATCTGACGCAGGAGGATTTGGCTCTCGACCTTGCCCAACCCGAAAGGCTTAGCTCACTCGTCGTCAAACGTGACCGCATCGACGCGGATCAGATGCTCGCGTTATCTATGCCGAATGTCTGGTCTACGCCGGGAGTCGCCACGTTGCACCGGAGACAGGTGCCGACCCATGCGTGCACCCGGCCGGTGCCGTCCTGCCAGCCCATGCCCACAGCCGTAGAAATGGGGACTCCGCAGTCTGGGCAGTTGCGCACCTCACTCGACACGCGATCAAAGTACCGGATGGTTGTAACGGGAGGAACTTTCGATGACTAGAACCAGCACACACAAGCCGAAGGCACGCGGCAACGGTGACGGCTCAGTGTTCCAGCTTCCGAATAAGAAGTGGCGAGCGCAGATCACCCTTACCGACGCAACGACCGACAAGCAGGTTTACCGGACGAAGCACGCCAAGACGAAGACGGCAGCGAAAGCCGAACTAGAGGCACTCAAGCAGCAGTACCCGATTCACCAGACTCGAAAGCGCCGCCTCTATTATCCGCCAACCTCCGCCGAAGGCACCCGGCCCGACAGCTTGGGCGAACTACTGGACGAGTGGTCTGCTTCCTATATGGGTGTGCGTACCGACGTGCGCGGATCCACCCGAGACAATTACCTGTCAATGATCCGCGTCCACTTGAAGCCTGTTCTCGGACACCTTCTCCTATCAGACCTCGACGTGGAGCAGGTAGACGAAATGCTCTTACAAATGCAGGCGCGTGGGCTCGGCACCTCGACGCAGAGGGTAGCGAAGACCGTTCTCGGAATGGCGCTCGACCATGCGAAGCGTCGGAAGAAGGTCACGGTCAATGTGGCACGCGACGCGGTACTTCCTCGGAATGGACAAGCCCGAGAAGAAAAGCCCTGGTTTGATCGGACGGACGGTAAGAAGTTCCTCGCCGCGGCCAAAGGCTCACCGCTATACGTGGCGTGGGTGCTGCAAATGCAGTGCGGTCTCCGTGGGGGAGAGGTTCTAGCGCTCTCCTGGGAGGACATTGACTTCAAAGAGCAAGAACTTCACATCCGCCACGGTCAGCAGCGCATGGGTGGGCGCATCATTCCAAGGGGCGAGACGAAGACGAAGGAATCGATTCGTACCGTGCGACTCTCTGATGATGTGCTACGCGTACTTAAGGCACACAAGGCGTTCCAATCAGAGCAACGCGTAAAGGCTAACGGGCTTGTCCACTGGACGACGGACGATCTTGTACTAACGACGCCGCTCGGTGAGTACGTGCGACCGGAGGCATATCGGCGTGAGTTTCGTAACGTTCGCGATGCGGCCAAACTCTCCGAAGAAGGCAAGCGCGCCACGCCGCACTCATGTCGCCACACCTATGCGAGCATCCTTGTGCAAGACGGCAAAATGCCGTGGGCGGACATTGCGAAGCAGCTGGGACACCGCGACCTTCGCATGCTTACGGCGACGTACGGTCACCTTCGCCGCGACGCTCCACGCGGCTACGAAGACGAACTGTCTGACCTCATGGCGAGCTAGGCTCTTTAAGCGCGCCAGGCGCTCTCCGTAACGGTCACGAGATTGCACGCAGGAAGCGTTGTCCAAAGTCAGTAACCCTAAGGATTCCGCGGTCGAAGGTCACCTTTGGCCACGGTTGCGGCTTGCCACTCTCATCCAGAGTCGGGGCGAACGTGGGGTAGTCGGGGCGCTGCTCCACCCAGGCATAAGGATCCGGGAGTGGTGGCTCGTATATGAGCTGCTCAGTGTAACTGACCTCTACAAGACCGAGCCGAACCCAGTTGTCGACGTACGCCGATCGGACTGCTAAGTCGTCAGCGAGCGCTGGAGGCGTTTCAGCGGGCCAGTTGACAACATTGTGCTTCAAAACCAGGAGCCAGGAATTCGGCGCCTTCATCAGCTTGATCCGAGCAATCGGCTGTTGGACTGTACTCAGACACCACCGCAACAACTTCGCTTCGCGGGATGACAATTCCCTGATGATCTGAGCGAAGGACGGATGAGCGTCGTAGGGACGGCGATCGTCGCTCGCCGCTGCTAGCAGCTTAAGGTACATCTCCTTGAGATCCGGTTCGTCCAGACTGAATGCCAGACCCTGCATGGCCGGGAGGGCAATCGAAGACGGCGGAGTAGCGATGTGCTCCTCTGGAATCTCGGAGACCTTCTCGGCTAGGTCAAGAGCAAACTGGTCCTCGAAGTAAGCCCTGCGAATCCCGAGCAAGGCCCCGAGTGGCCTGTACAGCTTGAGGAGTATCGCCTGCTTGACGGCGACGCGCTGGGCATAAGCATCAGCCGCTGCTTGCATGGCTGGGGAATCTTTCGACAGTTCTAGCAGTTGGCGCTTTTCAGCTTCATCGGACCCAAGGGCTTCTTCCGCAGCATCTTTGGCCGCCTTGCCTGCGGCAATCGCCGCCTTGCCAGCGACAATTTCCCCACCCGTCATGTCCACTCCTTCGACCGTCCCTGGTGCTCAGCATAAGACCCTGAGGAATGCCTCGGTGATGCAGCAAACAGCTCTGGATACGAGAGTTAGTCCCGTAGGTACTTGTCAGGCATCGGGACCACCGAGATCCCCGCCGCTACGGCCCGCAGGCTTATCCCTGTATCAGCCGTGACAAGCAGGACGCGTTGCCCGACATTTTTGAGATCGACGCAAGTCTCAAGAATTTCCTGGTCCGCGTCAAGGGTCCGAAACCGCGGCCCGTCATCTATTGAGACTTCGATAGTTACTTTGCCGTCGTCTCTGAAGGGAACCGGCGCGCCGGCAGTGTCGGCCAGATAACCCCATAGCTTTGGCAACAGATCACGGGCACGGTTACGAATGACATCGCGCTGGTACGTCCACTTCTTTTCGTCCAGTTCTTCAATGACTCGTAGAGGCACAATGAGGCGAACTTGGTCCCTCTCTGTTACCTCGCGCCAGTTCACAAATGCGGGGTCTTGGTAGTGAAGCAAGACATTCGTATCCACGACTGTCGGAGTGCCGGGTGCAGCCTTTAATCGCTCCCATAACGACTCGATGTGAGTGGCGAGCTGTTGGAGCCAGACACACTGTTCCTGAAGTTCTGACTCAATCAGTTCATTTACCTGCGTAGTTCCATTCCGAATGGCCCAGTACGAGGGACTGCGAAGGTGCGTGGATATCTCGGTGCCGAGGAACGTGTGCTTGAGGAAGGGCTCATTTGTTCTCACCCAGTACAGGTACAGGTCAACATTTACGGCCGCTTGATTCAGTGTCGCAGACCCGACCAGGTTCGGTCTTTGCGACGCCATCTCCTTGAGCTTCGCCGCCGCGCTCGGTAGGTCCGTTACCGCTCCCAGTCGAAGTCCCATGGTCGCCATTCCTCCCGCTAGCCGAATCGACATCACTGCCAACAGAAATCCAATCAGCACCATTTAACCGAGCCGCTACTTCCGGGGCAGTTATCCAGGTAGGCGGGCTGAGAGCCGGTGAGGGATACGTTCTGCGGCTAGCGTCAAACTCAGCCGAGTGTGACAGGAGCAGAAAAGTGCCCGCTGAGCAGGCGCGGAACAGAGTTGCGGGTACAGATGAAGTCGAGGAGTCGGTGCTCGAAGTGGACGACGAGCTGGCAGGCGGAGAGGGTATGCAGCCCCGTCTGACCGAACCGCAGATCGAGGAGATCGCGACACTGCTTCGGGGTGGGCGACGACTCCCGCCACACCTGTTTCCCAACCTCTATGAAGCGCCACGCGAGTATCAACTCTCGTATCGAGGCAAGTCCAGAGCGGTCGACATCTTGGCCGAGACCATGGCCGTTCCACTGCAACCGGCGCGCAGCTTTGGTGAGTCCGTCAACGCTTGGACGAACATGCTGGTTCTCGGCGACAACCTGCAGGTGCTCCGTGAGCTACTGCATCTAAAGGAGCACGGCCAGCTTCGCAATGCTGATGGATCAGACGGGGTACGGCTCTGTTACATCGACCCGCCGTTTGCAAGTCAGCGTGAGTTCGTCGGAAGCCGGTCCGAGAGGGCGTATCAAGATCGAGTTGCAGGCGCAGAATTCGTCGAAAACTTGCGCAGGCGACTCATCTTGATTCGCGAGCTTCTCGCCGACAACGGAAGTCTCTTCGTTCATCTCGACACGAGGAAGTCGCACTACATCAAAGTGGTGCTCGACGAACTATTTGGTGAGGGAAACTTCCGGAACGAGATCGTCTGGAAGCGAACGTCGGGACATAGTGATGCCGCGCTGCTCGGCTCTGTGCACGAAACCATCCTCTACTATACGAAGGGATCAAGTCCCGTCTGGAATCCGGAGTTTGTTCCGTACGAAGAGTGGTACGTCGAGCAGTACTACCGCTACCGAGATCCCGATGGCCGGAAGTTCATGTCTGGAGACCTTGGTGCAGCTGGACTGGCAGGAGGCGGCTATGACTACGAATGGAAGGGCGTCCGTCGTGTGTGGCGGGTGCCGGAAACCACGATGGCTCGGCTCGATGAGGAAGGCAAGATCTTCTACACGAGGAACGGAATCCCACGGATCAAGCGGTACCTGGATGAGTCCAAAGGTCAGCCGCTCGCCGATGTATGGACCGATGTTCTCCCGGTCGTCTCGTGGTCACAAGAGCGCATTGGATATCCCACCCAGAAGCCAGTCCAACTGATTGCACGCATCATTGAGGTAGCCAGCGAGCCCAACGACATCGTGTTGGATGCATTTGTTGGATCGGGAACCACACTTGTCGCTTGCGAGCAATTCGACGAGCCGCGGCGATGGATCGGCATCGACTCCGGCAAGTTCGCCATCTACGCAAGTCAAGCTCGATTACTGGAGCAAGCTGGAAAGCAAGTTCCCGATAGGGGATTCACTCTCTATAACGCCGGTCTCTACGACTACAAAGCACTGAGAGAGCTACCCAGGAGCGATTTCGTCGACTTCGTGCTTGAGTTGTTTCAGTGCCGAAAAGCCACGACCGACATCGGAGGAGTGACCTTCGACGGCTACATGGGCGACAACCCGGTTCTCGTATATGACTTTGAAAAGCACCCCGAAGCAACGATCGGAGAAGCATTTGTCGAGGACTTGGCCAACATCTGCAGGGGACGACTTGGCGATCGTTGCTTCATCATTGCTCCAGCGTCGACGGTTGAGCCGTACGAGGACTATCTCACCGTAGGCGACACGAGGTTCTTTTTTCTTCGCATCCCATACTCGGTGATTGCAGAACTACACAAGAAGGCGTTTAGCGATCTTCGGCAGCCGACGTCGGAAGCGATGACCAACGCGTTGATCGATTCGATTGGCTTCGATTTCATTCAACCGCCTCGGGTGGAATGTGAGTACCTTGCCTCTGACGATTCGTATTCCATCAAGATCACGGGTTTCGAAAGCGAAGCGTTCGCCGCTAGACCAACTTCCGAGAACATCGCCGACTTGGCAATGGTGCTGGTCGATCTGTCATATGACAATGAAGTGTTCTGTCTCGATTCCGTATTCTTTGCGGACGACTTGAAGAGGGATGGTTGGCGGATTTCCTTCCCGCGAGAATCTGTGAGTGATCGGATGATGGTCGTATACATCGACCTCTTCGGCAATGAATACCGAGAGGTCAAACATCTTGCAGAGTTCGTGGCCGCTGGGCCGTTGCAGACTCCGAAGCGTGGTAGCGCTGCGACCCGCTCACTTCGCGCGACAGCGGCGGCTCGTAGCCCCCGCAAAGCAACCAAGAAGGCGTCAACCACGAAGAAGGCGCCGCCAGCCGAGGAAATTGCCAGGGCCACCAAAGCCCTAAAGAAGGCTGTGAAATCGACTGTCCAGAAGTCAACGCCGACGCGAACGGCAAGGACGACATCGCCGAAGGTCGTCAAGAAGTCAACCGCTAACGCGAAGAAGGCGCGCAGCCGGTGACAACGTTTCGCAATGAGGATCTCGTTCTGCATGTCAAGCCCGACTACGACCCGGCGCTTATCAATATGGATGCTTACGAGGGTTTTCTCGACGCGTTGTGCGGTGACCGGGAGTATCAGAAAGCAGCGATCCGGACGACGTGCATCTACTTGGCGGGCGGCGGATACCAGTCAACAGCGGAGCTTGCGGTCGAGAACTATGCGGCAAACAGGGTGCTTGAAGAAAAGTATCGATCACTCACGCATCTGATCGAAGCCATCCCATTTCCAGACAAGCTGAGTTGTTCCCTCGATCTCGCGACAGCGACGGGAAAGAGCTGGGTTCTTTACGGTATCGCCCGAATTCTCCTGGCAGAGGGTCTCGTGGACCGAGTGTTGGTGCTCTGTCCATCCCTGACGATTGAGGCGGGGTTGCGTACCAAGTTTCGTACGTTCTCCAACGATGGACGGCTCTTGGACTTGATCCCAACGGACCGAGAGTTTCGTGTTCCAGAGATCACGGACGCCAACGTGACGACAGGACCTGGCGAAATATGCGTGGAGAATATTGCCGCCACGTATCAACATGTCCGGTCGTCGGTACGTGACAGTTTCACAGGGCAGGGCGAAAACACGCTAGTGCTGAACGATGAGGCGCATCACATCTATTCGCCGATCGCGCAGAACGCTACGGCGGTGAAGAAGTGGAGGGAATTTCTCGCCGACGATAAGTACGGCTTTACCCGGATGGTCGGTGTCTCGGGTACTTGCTACGTCGGCAACGAATACTTTCCCGATGTGATCAGCCGGTACTCCTTGCGGCAAGCGATGGACGAGAACCAGGTCAAACAAGTCCATTACGTACAGAAGGACGAAAGCCTCAATGACGACGAACGCTTTCAGAAGTATCTGAAGCTGCATCGCGACAACGAGGTCAAGTATCCGAAGCTCAAGCCGATTTCGATCATCGTGACTTCGAAGATCGCTGCGGCAGAAGCCTTGACCGAGCGGTTCCAGGCATTCCTCGCCAAAGAGTTGAAGATCAGCGCTGAAGAAGCGGAGAAGCAAGTTCTGGTCGTCACCTCCAAGGCGGCTCACCAGGCGAACGTCGCCAGTCTTCCAACGGTTGACAGGGAGGACAACCCAACCGAGTGGATCATCTCCGTGTCGATGCTTACTGAGGGTTGGGACGTCCACAACGTCTTTCAGGTGGTGCCCCACGAGAAACGCGCTTTCGACTCGAAGCTTCTGATCGCGCAGGTACTAGGGCGGGGACTTCGTATTCCGGAGAAAACGACGAAGCCCGTCCTGTCGGTGTTCAACCATTCACGTTGGTCGAGCGAAATCGCCAACCTCGTAAGGGAGGTGCTGGACGAGGAGCGCCGCATACGCAGCTACCCCGCTATCGAAGGAGAGCACGCTAAACACCACTTTGAAGTCCACCAGCTCAGATATGAGACAGAGAGCAAAGTCACCGAACTCACGCCGAAGGACGGCAACGGACAGGTGAATCTCTTCAAAAAGGGCTGGGTTCAGCTGGAGACGCAGGCGAAGGAAGTTGATCGACGCACAGAATTCGTAGACATTCATGGCAATGCAACGACCACGCTGAAAACACGAGTGCGGTACGACGAACACAAGATCGATGATGTCGTTCAGAACATGTTCGCCAAGCTCAAGGCAGTCGACCTTGAGTCCGGTTCGACATATGCCATGGAGTACCCCCGAACCAAAATCAAGGAGGTCGTCGAAGCGTCGCTCGAAAAGATCGGCGAGAAGCGAGCGGTGGTCTCGGACCAGAATTTCCAACGCCTGCTGAGGGCGATGGGGAACATCCGTCGTGAAGTCGCTCGTACAGTCCGGATCGAGCTGAAGCCATTGAACCTAGAGAAGATCTCGACTACGAACATGTCGGCCCGTTCGGCCGCCGTTGCCTCTTTTTCAAAGGAGGCAACGGTCTTTTTCGATTCAGAGTCGTTGGAGACAGGTGAAGATGCAGACCGCTCGGTATTGCGAGAGATCGATGACGACCAGAACCTTCCGAGACACGCCGTCAAGCGGATCGGCAATAAGTTCTATTTCAAATCGCCGGTTAATGTTGTGCTGGCGTCTCACGAGCCGGAGCGGTCCTTTCTCGCCCGCCTGTTCGAGGCGGAGGTCTGCGACAAACTGGACGGGTGGGTAAAGGCGCCCGACAGCGGCTTCTACGAGATCAGCTACTCGTGGCGCAAGGGTGACCACACTCGGCAAGCCCGATTCAATCCAGACCTGTTCATCCGATTGGCCAATAAGAAGAACATTCTCGTCGTTGAGCTAAAGGCGGACGGTGACGACTCCGACGAGAACAAAGCGAAGTTTCGGTATGCCACCGAACACTTCGCACGGATAAACGATCGACAGGACGATGTTCGGTATCACATGAAGTTCATCTCTCCTGAAAGTTACGATGCTTTCTTCAGTGCGATCAAGAGCGCTGGTGCCTTCGATTACGTGTCTGCGCTACAGGCGACCCTGAGTCAATAGAGGGAATCGCATCGATGCGAGTCGGGATCAGTGCGCCATCTGTTCTGCGTCTGAATTAGTCGTATCTAGACCTGAGTGGCTTCAACAAATGTGGTCAGTAGTACGGTCAGTAATAGAGCGAAAAATGGGCGCCCTGCGTAACTCAGCCGGGACACCTATGTCCGCCTCTGACCAGCGAAAACCTAGAACGGTCTAGCGGAATCTAGATACGAAGCCGGAAACTGCCAGTCAAGCGCTCTACCAGCTGAGCTACGCCCCCAGTGGCGGAGGCCACGCTAGCAAACGGGATCACACGCTCTGATCCGCCCGCGGCGCCGCCGAGGCACACTTCATGGGTTCCGCCGAGTAAGCAGACCCTGCTCAGAGCATGTGCGGCCTCGCCTACCCTGGTGGCATGGCACGGGCCTACGACGTCGAAGCGGTGGAGCGCAAGTGGCAACGCCACTGGGCCGAAGCCGGCACCTACCAGATTGACAACGACGACCCCCGCGAGAAGTACTACGCGCTGTGCATGTACCCCTACCCATCCGGTCCGGCGCACCAGGGGCACGTGCGCAACTACACCTTCGGTGACCTGGCCGTTCGTTATCAGACCATGAAGGGCAAGGGCGTCCTCAGCCCCTTTGGCTTCGACTCCTTCGGGCTTCCCGCCGAGAACGCGGCCATCAAGACCGGGACCCACCCACGCCTCTTCACCGAGGAGCGGATGGCGGAGTTCCGGTCCTCGCTGGTCCGCCTGGGCGCCGTCTACGACTGGCGCCGGGAGGTGGTGAGCCACGATCCCGAGTACATGAAGTGGAACCAGGTCATCTTCCTCCGGCTCTGGGAGGCCGGGCTGGCCTACCGGGCCCTGGCGCCGGTGAACTGGTGTCCTGGCTGCAAGACCGTCCTAGCCAACGAGCAAGTCCTTTCGGACGGCACGTGCGAGCGCTCGGGCGACCTGGTCGAGAAGCGCGACCTCGAGCAGTGGTTCTTCCGGATCACGGCCTACGCCGACGAGCTCCTCGAGGCCCTACACGAGCTGGAGTGGCCCGAGCGGGTCAAGGTCATGCAACGCAACTGGATCGGACGCTCCGAGGGAGCCGAGTTCGACCTCGCCGTGGAGGACCGCCCGGATCTCACCGTGCGCGTGTTCACGACCCGCCCGGACACCAGCTTCGGCATGACCTACGCCGTCATGGCACCCGAGCACCCGCTCGTCGACGAGCTCACTGCCGATGGGCAGCGGCCGGTCGTCGAGGAGCTACGCCGACGGGCCGGGCAGGAAACCGATATCGAGCGGATGGCCGAAGGGGATGCGACGACGCTTGGCAAGCGCGGTGCCTTCACAGGCACGAACGTTGTCAATCCCTTCAACGGCCAGCCGGTCCCCCTGTACGTGGCCGACTACGTCCTCATGGGCTACGGCACCGGGGCGATCATGGCCGTGCCGGCCGAGGACGAGCGCGACTGGACCTTCGCCACCTTGCATGGGCTTCCCATCGTCCGCACCGTCCAGCCACCCGAGGGCTGGGAGGAGGAAGGTGGCGGCGCCTACACGGGCGAGGGTGTGAAGATCAACAGCGGCTTCCTCGACGGCCTCGACATCACCACCGCCAAGGCACTCGCCATCGACTGGCTCGAGGAGCAGGGGATCGGCGAGCGCAAGGTCAACTACCGGCTGCGGGACTGGCTGATCTCGCGCCAGCGGTTCTGGGGTTGTCCGATCCCGGCGGTCTACTGCGACGTGCACGGCGTCGTGCCCGTCCCCGAAGACCAACTGCCGATCGTGGCGCCCGACGACGTCGAGTTCCTCCCCACCGGGCAGTCACCGCTCGCCTACCACGAGGGCTTCTTGCATACGACGTGCCCGATCGACGGCGGTCCGGCCCGTCGCGAGACCGACACCATGGACACCTTCGTGGACTCTGCGTGGTACTTCCTGCGCTTCTGCGACCCCTGGAACACCGAGCGGCCATTCGACCCGGCAGCGACCGAGCATTTCATGCCGGTCGACCAGTACATCGGAGGGATTGAGCACGCCATCCTTCACCTGCTCTACGCGCGGTTCTACACCCGCGCGCTGATCGACGTTGGCCTGGCACCCGGCTTGCCGCGTGAGCCGTTCAAGCGATACCTGGCTCAGGGGATGATCCGGATGGACGGGACCAAAATGTCCAAGTCCAAGGGCAACCTCATCGCCCCAGAGCACTACTACGAGACCGTCGGAGCTGACGGGCTGCGCCTGTTCCACCTCTTCGTCGGACCGCCGTTCGACGACATGGACTGGTCCGAGCAGACCGAGCAGATCATTGAGGGATGCGGCCGCTTTCTCGACCGACTCTGGCGCACCTGCACCAGCACGCCGCGGCTGCGCACCGGAACCCAGTCGGAGGCCGACCATGCTGTACGCCAGGCGGTCCATCGCACCATCGCCGACGTGACACGCGACATCGACCGCTGGTCGTACAACACGGCGGTTGCCCACAGCATGGAGCTGCTCAACCTCCTTCAGCAGTACGGCCGTGGCGGCAGCGGCAACGACGGCGGCCGCGGCAACGACGGCGGCAACGGCAACGGCGGCGACGGTCCCCAGGCGGACGTCTGGAACGAGGGGCTCGACGCGTTGCTGAGCCTGCTCGCCCCGCTCACGCCCCACGTCACCGCCGAGCTGTGGGAGCACCGGCACCGAGGCGAGCCGTCGATCCACCTGCAGCGCTGGCCCGACTACGACCCTGAGCTGGTGAGGCAGGACACCGTCACGATGGTGGTCCAGGTCAACGGCAAGGTGCGGGACCGGATCGATGTCGACGCCGGCATTTCCGAGGCCGACGCCGAGGTGGCCGCCCTCGCCTCGGCCAAGGTCACCGAGGCGCTCGCCGGCGCCACCCCCAAGCGGGTGGTGTCCAGGCCACCCCGCCTGGTGAACCTCGTCGTCTGAACACCTCCTCCTCCGCTGATGCGGTCGGCGCTCCGTCGGGCGGACCGCGTTCGCTCAACGTCACTGCGGCAGGGGCCACGCCCCCGTCAACCGTCGGATGACGGCCAGACTCTTTTGGGCCGGCTGTCGGTCCCGTGTCGTCCGTCAACGGGTCGGCGTCCCACAAGGTTCGAACCAAAGTCGACACTGTTGCGTCGGACCGGCCCTAAGCCGTTGCGGGCGAACGTCGCGGTTTGGTCTCACTTCGTTCGCGAAGCTGACACCGCCGACCAGGCGCGGGGTTCAGCCAGGGCGACCCGACCTGGCGCGAGGGCGGCGGCCTGTGGCCTTGGCTATCGTGACCCTCCTTGTAGAGGGGTGCCTCGTTACGAAGGCAGGGGACGTGCAGAGCCAGCATCACCCAGTTGTGAGAAGCCGCCCAGATGGTCGCTGGACCGTGGTCTGTCCCGAGTGCCAGCGAGGCCAAGAGGCAGTTCCGATCGGGATCGGGATACCGCTGCAGTCCCGAGAGGTCGCAGTGCTTCTGAGGGAGAACCATGCCGGTGTCGGCCGCCCCCGCGTTCAGGGCTCACCGAGGGGCGTGGCACGCGTGTAGGCCTCTGGCCTCAGCAACACGACGCCGGCCCACCTCACACCGCGAGCCTCAGTCGTGGAACCCGGCCAGCACGTCCTTCCACAGGCCGGGATCGACCTTGTACGGCGCGTAGAAGCTGAAGCGGTCGACCAGACCCTCGTACCGGGCCCGCACCTCCGAGGCCACCTTCTCCAAGGGGCACACCACGGCGAACGCCTCGAGCACCTCGTCGGAGATCAGCTCGCCCATCTTCACCCACTCGCCCCGCTTGGACAGCGTGTTGAGCTCGGATTGCAGTTCGCCCCAGCCGTGCAACTCGAGCACCGGCCGGTAGGCCGGCGTGGATCCGTAGAACGCGATCTGCTGGCGCACCGCCTGATCCGCCTTTTCGGTGCTCTCGTCGTCCGTGCCCGTCACCACGAAGCCGGGGTACGACACCGTGAGGTCAGCCCGCGTCTTTCCCCCCTTCGACGCACCCCGCTCGAGTGCCGGGAGGCTCACCTCGCGCAGGTAGCGCTCGGTGGTGAAGCCGTGCACCAGGAACCCGTCGGCCACCTCGCCGGCCACCTCGGTCATGTGCTCGCCCACGCCGGCCAGGAGGATCTTGGGATTCCCGTACTGGTTCGGCCCCGGGTTGAAGAACGGCGTCATCAGCGTGTGGGTGTAGAACTCGCCGCGGAAGTCGAGTTTCTCGCCCGTCTCCCATGACTTCCAGATGGCGCGGATGGCCAGCACCATCTCGCGCATGCGCGGCGCCGGGTGTGACCACGGCATGGAGAAGCGCTTCGTGATGTGCGGCTTTATCTGGCTGCCCATCCCCAGCATGAAGCGGCCCTTGGTCAGCATCTGCAGGTCGTTGGCCACCACGGCGAGCGTCATCGGGTTGCGGGCGAAGGCCACCGTGATCCCGGTGCCGAACTCGAGCTTCTCCGTTGCCCCGGCCGCGGCGGCAATGGGCAAGAACGGGTCGTGGCTGGTCTCGGCCGACCACACCCCGTCGTACCCCTCGGCCTCGGCCGTCGTCGCCTGTGCCGCAATGCCGTTCGGGTCGAACCCGATGCCTCCGTCGATCTTCATGCCGCGATCCCCTTTCCCGATCCGATCCATTCGATCCCTGCCGTTCAGCGCAGGGACGGGCTCACCCGAGCCCTACTGCTCCTCACCCCGCAGGAACCGCTCCAGCTCGGCCGCGATCTCGTCGCCCGATGGCACGGCCTCCACGCCCATGGCGTTGCCCTCTGAGGCGTCGATGTTCTCCTCGAGCTTGCGCACCATGGCCAAATGCTCGCTGTTGTCCGCGATCAGCTGGTCCACCTGCCGGCGCGAGCTGTCGGCCGCCCGGCGCAAGGCCGACGAGTCCAGCGACAGCCCGGCCACTCCGGCCAGCCCCTCGATCAGCGCCGCGCTCGCCTCGGGGAAGGGCATGCCGGCCACGTAGTGGGGCACGCGGGCCCACAGGCTCACCACCGGCGTGCCCGCGGCGCCGAAGGCCAGCTCCAGGGCGGCCAGAACGCCCGCCGGCACCTCGAGCTCGCCCTGGACGATCCCGACCTGTTCGATCAGGTGCGCCGACTCCTGTGGCGCCGTCGCCGCCAGCTTCACCGGCCGCGTGTGCGGCGCCGGGGCCGGGAAGGCCCCCAGGCCGATCACCATGCGCACGCGCCAGGAGCGGGCCAGCCCGACCACGGCGTCGGTGAACGAGCGCCAGTGGAAGTCCGGCTCCGGACCGACGAGGAACAGCATGTCGCGGCCGTTGACGTCGGCGCCCTGGCGCACCACCGTGCGCGGCCAGGTCAGCTCGGTCGTGACTCCGTTGACGATGTGCGACACGGGCCGGCGCGCTCGCTGGTCGAGGAAGTGCTCGCCGTTGAACGTGACGATCGTCTCGGTCGGCCCCTGGCCCAGGAGCGCCGCGATGGCCGTGGTGGCGCCCAGCCCGGCGTCCACCCAGCCCTCCAGCGAAATGACCAGCACGGGATCCTGCAGGACCGGCTCCCGGTTGATCTCGAAGATCTCTGCCATCTCCGGGCTCATGGCACCGACTCCAGCGACTCGGCGGCCAGCTCGAACAACCGCCCCACCTGGGCCGGGAAGCCGTCGACGCTGCCCTGGTCGCCCGCCCCCGCCCCGGCCACGTAGCGGGCGTACACGCCCTGAAGAATGCAGGCCAACTTCCAGTAGCCGAACGCCGTGTAGTACCCGACCCCGGAGATGTCGAGGTCCGACACCGAGCCGTAGCGCTCCAGCACCTCGGCACGGGTCGAGAACCCGGGCGCCGTGGTGGGCGACTGCCCGAGCACCGCCATGGCATCGTCCGGGTCGGCCCAATAGACCATCAGCAGCCCCAGGTCGGCCAGCGGGTCGCCCAACGTGCAGATCTCCCAGTCCAAGATGGCCCGGACCGACCCGTCGTCGGCCAGCACGACGTTGTCCATGCGGTAGTCGCCGTGCACGACCGAGGTGCGTTGCTGCTTCGGGATGCGCGCCGCCAGCTCGTCGCTCACCCGCTCGACCAGCCCGCCGTGGTCGACCCCATCGACCTGCATCTGTTCGTACTGCGAACGCCACCGCTTGAGCTGGCGCTCGATGTACCCCTCGTGCCGACCCAGGTCGCCCAGCCCCACGGCGTCGGGGTCGACGTCGTGCAGCGCGGCCAGCGTGTCGGCCATCTCGTCGCCCACCCGGCGCCGGGTCGACTCGTCGAAGGCTGCCTCCGCCTGGGGCGCGCTGCGCAAAATGTGCCCCTCGACGAACTCCATGACGTAGAAGGGGCGATCGTTCACCGCCTCGTCGGTGCAGAGGCCGACGGTGACCGGCACCGGGATCCCGACCGGTCCCAGCGCGTGCATGAGCCGGTACTCGCGCGACATGTCGTGGGC
>DATNLP010000142.1:0-16154 GCA_035602795.1 Acidimicrobiales bacterium
GCCCGGCCGCCAAATCGACCGGTCCCGCACCCGCCGCGGCGGCCGCCGCTTCGGCCACCCCGGCCGCGGGGTTGGCGTCCCCGACCTCGGCCGGTTTCAACTTCAGCCCGCAGGCCGAGGCGAAAGACTGCCCCGGCAACACCGGCAACACGGCATCGGGGCCGGGCGTCACGCCGTCGTCCATCACCTTCGGCAACGTGAGCGGCATCACCGGGCCGCTGCAGGGGAGCTTCGCCCAGGGGTCCCAGGGCGTCGAGGCGCTCTTCGGGGCCATCAACTCGGCCGGCGGGATCTGCGGCCGCACGCTGAGCCTCGACGTGGAGGACGACCAGCAGAACGCCTCCACCAACGAGAGCGACGTGGCCGACCTCATCCCCAAGGTGCTGGCCTTCGCCGGCTCGACGTCGGACGCCGACAACGGCGGCGTGCAGGAGATGACCCAGGCCGGCATCCCCGACGTCGGCTTCGCCATCAACTGCGACCGCTCCCTCGAGCCGGTGTACTGGTCGCCCGCGGGGGGGAGCTGCGACCAGCCGCAGGGGGCGAACGGTCCGTACTACATCGCCAACACCCTGTTCGCCGAGGCCAAGCAGTTCGGGTACTTCCCCACCAAGATGGCCTTCCTCTCCTACTCCATCTCCATCAGCGCCCAGGCGGCGCAGCAGTTCGAGTACGCCTACCAGCACATGGGGGGCACCGTCTGCTACACGGACTTCGCCATCAGCCCGGCCACGACCTCGCTCGAGAGCGACGTCGAGGCCATGCAGCAGGACGGCTGCAACGGGTCGCTCAACACGATGGACGTGACGGGGACGGCCAAGCTGATGGATGCGATGCAGCAGCAGAACTACACCCAGGGCTATGTCGGGGCCACGTTCGACGAGTACACGCCGGACATGATCACCGCGGCCGGCCAGAGCGCGGCCCAGGGGCTGATCATCAGCCTGCCCTTCGCCCCGCTCAACGAGAACCAGACGATGATTCAGATGTACCAGCAGCAGCTGGCCACTTACGAGCCGGGCGACCAACCCAGCGGGTTCGGCTACCTGGCGTGGATCTCCGCCCAGATGCTCGTCTACGCGCTGGTCATGAGCGGGCACAACCCCACCCGGGCGTCCCTCGTCCAGTGGTTCAACACCTTGCAGAACTGGACGGGCGGCGGATCGTTGGGGGCCTACACACCGAGTAGTCGGGGGACCGCCCTGAGCGCGCAGCAGTGCGCGAACGACGTCACGATCTCGGGCGCCGGCTTCGTCCGTAAGTCGCCGTCCAGCGGCTTCTTCTGCGGCGGCCAGCTGGTGCCGGCCTCGTCGTGAGCCACCTCGTGAGCGTGTGGTGAGCGCGTCGTGAGCGCCCTCTGGCCCTTCATCGTCATCGGTCTGTTCGCCGGGAGCATCTACGCCCTCGCCGCGATGGGGGTCGTGCTGACCTACAAGACGGTCGGTGTCTTCAACTTCGCCTACGGCGCGGTGGCGATGTTCTGCGCCTACACGTACTGGCAGGTCCACGACTCCTGGGGCATTTCGGCGTGGTTCGCCATGCCCATCGTGCTGCTCGTCGTGGCCCCGGTGATGGGCGTGGTCTTCGAAGCGGTCTTCCGCCCCCTGACCGGCCTGTCGGCCGAGGTGGTCATCGTCGTCAGTCTCGGCGTCCTGGCCGCGCTGCAGTCACTAGCCACCCTCATTTGGCCGATCGACCAACGTCTCGAGCCGATCTTCCCCGTCAAGACGTTCGTCCTCGGGTCCCAACTCCACGTGGGCTACGACCAGATAGGGACCCTCGTCATTTCGCTCTCGATGGCCGCCCTGTTGTGGGCCCTCCTGCGCCACACCAAGTTCGGCACCTCGACCAGGGCCGTCGTCGACAACCCCGACCTGGCCGACATGATCGGCGTGCACGGCGACAACGTGCGGCGGGCGGCCTGGATCCTCTCGTCGGTCTTCGCCGCGCTGGTGGGGATCCTGATCAGCCCGAGCCAGGGGCTCGACGTCAACGAGCTGATCCTGGTGGTGATCTACGCCTTCGCACCGGCCGTGCTCGGGCGCCTGGTGAGCCTGCCGCTCGCCTACGTCGGCGGCATCGCCCTCGGGGTCACGGGCAGCATCTTGTCGAAGTACTCCAACTCGGGGACGATCGCCAACATCGAGGCGGCCCTCCCCTACCTGGCCCTCTTTGCCCTGCTGGTGATCCTCGGCCCCCGCCTCAAGGAGGTCGGGGCGGCCAGCCGGCGGTTCTCCGCGGCCGGCTGGGCCTCGGCTGCCGGCCGCCACGGCGGGCTGGCCGGGCGCTTCGTCCTCGACGTGGGCCGGCGGCGGTTCGCCATCGACCGCAAGCTGTCGCTCGGGTTGGGGGCGCTGGCCCTGGGCATTCTGGTGCCGCTGGCGGTGCCGGGCCCCCGGCTGCTGGTGATCACCGGCGGCCTCATTTACGCCCTCATCGCCCTGACCCTGGTCGTGCTCACCGGGTGGGCCGGCCAGATCTCGCTGGCCCAGTTCTCCTTCGTCGGCGTGGGCGCGTTCACGGCCGGACACCTCGCGGGCGCCCACGGGCAGCACTTCCTCTTCGCCGTGGTGATCGGCATGCTGCTGGCCGCCCCGCTGGCCGTTTTGGTGGGGCTGGCCTCGCTGCGCCTGTCCGGCCTGTACCTGGCCCTGGCCACGCTGGCCTTCGCCCTCGTCATGGACAACCTCGTCTTCGGGCGCAACGACGTCAGCGGCGGCGTCAGCGGGATCACGGTGGCCCGGCCCGAGATCTTCGGCGTGTCGTTCAACGGGCGGGCCGCGCTCTACGAGCTCGTCGTCGTCATCTTCGGCCTGGTGGCGGTAGCCGCCTATGCGCTGCGGGCGGGCCCCATGGGGCGCCGGCTCCACATTCTGCGGGACAGCCCGCTGGCGGCGTCGACGCTCGGGGTCAACCTCACCATCACCAAGCTGGTCGCCTTCACCGGCTGCGCCATGGTGGCCGCCCTGGGCGGCGCGCTCTACGGGGCGTGGCAGCAGTCCATCACGCCGCTGGACTTCATGTGGTCCGCCTCCCTGGAGCTGCTGCTCCTCGTGATCCTCGGCGGCCGCTCGCTCATCACGGGCGCCATGATCGCCGGGGCAACCACGGCGCTCCAGGCGATCATCCCCACGTCCATCGGGAAGTACCTGCCGCTGACGATCGCCCTGGGCGTCATCGGGCTGGCGCAGGAGCCCGAGGGCACGGTGCGCATGACGGTGCGCCAGACCGTGCACGTGCTCGCGGTGCTGCGGCCGCTGCCCAAGCGTCGGACCGGAGTGGCGGCGGTGGCGGTGGCCGTGGCGGCACCCGTGTCCGTGGACGCAGACGTGCCCGACCGGGTGCCGGCGACCGCAGGATCGGTGGGCCATGTCGCTTGACGACGACAGCGTGCTGTGGGCAGAGGAGGTCTCCGTCGACTTCGGCGGCTTGAAGGCGTTGAACAAGGTCTCCTTGCGGGTGCCGCCGGGCCGAATCGTGGCCCTGATCGGACCCAACGGGGCCGGCAAGACCACCATGTTCAACGTGCTGTGCGGCCTGCAGGCGACGGCGGCCGGCCGCGTCCGCTACCTGGACCAGGACATCTCCGGATGGCCACCGCACCGCCGCGGCCGGGCCGGGCTCGCCCGCACGTTCCAGCGCCTGGCCCTGTTCACCCGGCTCAGCGTGCACGACAACCTCGTGGCGTCGTGGGAGTCCTCCCACCGGGGCGGCGTCTTCGGTCGGGGCCGGGCCGAGCGGGCGCAGCGGGTGCGCGAGGTCATGGACCTGCTCAACCTGTGGCCGGTGGCCGACCGGCCGGCCGGTGAGCTCTCCACCGGGCAGGGCCGGATGGTGGAGCTGGGGCGTGCTTTGTGCACGGACCCCAGGCTGTTGCTCCTCGACGAACCGGGATCCGGCCTCGACGCCCGGGAGACCGCGGCGTTCAGCCAGGTCCTGCGCACCGTCGTCGGCTCCCCAGACGGCCCGGCCGTGCTCCTCGTCGAGCACGACATGGCCCTGGTCATGGACGTGTGCTCCCTGATCACGGTGCTCGACTTCGGCCAGGTCATCGCCAACGGCACGCCGGAGGAGATCCGCAGCGACGCCCGCGTGCGGGCGGCCTACCTGGGGGACGTCAGTGTCGCCTCCTAGGCGGACCGCCGCAGCCGCGCTCGACGTCGTGGACCTGTGCGTCTCCTACGGCGGGGTCCAGGCCCTGCGCGGCGTCACGCTCACCGTCCCCCAGGGGGCGGTGGTGGCCGTGCTAGGTCCCAACGGGGCCGGCAAGAGCACGACGCTGCGGGCGATCTCGGGGCTCGTCCGCTCCCACCAGGGCCGGATCCTCGTGGGCGGCAAGCGGATCGACCGTACTCCCGCCTACCGCATCGCCCGCATGGGCGTGGTGCACGTCCCGGAGGGGCGGGGGATTTTCCCCAGCCTCACGGTGCGCGAGAACCTCGAGATGGCCGCGTCGGCCTTGACCGCGACGACGGACCCGGTGGCCGAGGGTGTCGAGCTCTTCCCGCCGTTGGCGCCGCGGCTGCGGCAGCTGGCCGGGAGCATGTCGGGGGGCGAGCAGCAGATGCTGGCGCTGGCCCGCGCGCTGATGGCGCAGCCGAAACTCTTGATGGTGGACGAGATCAGCATGGGCCTGGCGCCGAAGATCGTGGCGCAGCTCTTCGAGGCCCTCCGCAGCCGTGCCGCCCTGGGGGTGAGCGTCCTGCTCGTCGAGCAGTACGTGGAGGCGGCGCTCGAGCTGGCCGACTACGTCTACGTGATGGACAAGGGCGCCGTCGTGGACGTGGGCGAGCCGTCCGACATGCGGCACGGCAGTCTGGCCTCGGCCTACCTGGGGGGCGCGGGATGACGACGGAGACGACGGAGACGGAAACGAAGGAGAGGGCATGCGGCGCGTGACGGGACGGCGGACGATGCGCTGGGCGCTGGCGTTGGGGGCAGTCGGAGCATCGGCGCTCCTGGCCACCGCTCCGCTCGGCATGACCGGGGCCGGGGCCCAGGGCAACCTGCTCGGCTACAACGCCACGACCCTCGCCGTCGGGGCCCAGTTCGCCTTCAACGTCCCCAACCTCGTGCCGCTGCCCAACGAGAACATCATTGAAGAGGACGTGCCGTTCGCCCGGACCAACGTGGGCGCGGGCCCGGTCGTCGACGCCCTGTCCGCGCCGTACTACCCCGGCGACGTCGCCGCGGACCTCGGCAGCCTGCTGGCCGAGTTCGGGGCGCCCCCCGGGGTCCCCAACGACCCGTTGCTGGCCGAGTCCAAGTACCCGGCGTCCCCGGGCTACGGGAGCAGCGCCTCCTTCGGCGTGTCGCCCTCCAACGCCACCCCCCTGCAGCCCAGCATCTTCAGCGCCGACTCGGACGCCTCCGACGGGGGCGGCGACGCCACGGGCACGCTGTCCGACCTGGCCCTGGACCAGGAGGGGAGCTCCAGCTCCGTTCCGTCCTCCAACAGCGCCAGCCCGGTCGACGTGGGCAACATCAGCGCCACCGACTCGGTGAAGGTGGGCGCCAGCTCCGTCACCGACAGCGCCTCGACCCAGGTCGCCGGGATCGACATCGCCGGCATGGTCGACATCGCCGGCCTGACGACCTCGGCCAGCGCCACCTCGGACGGCACGACCGGCACCCCGACGTCCACCCTGCACCTGGGCGCGGTCACGGTGGACGGTCAGCCGGCCTACATCGACAACACCGGCGTCCACCTCACCTCGGCCAGCTCGTCCGCGACGGGCCTCGAGCCGGCCCAGCTGCAGGAGCTCGTGAACGGCACGCTGAGCCAGGACGGGATCACCATTGCGCTCCTCAGCCCGACGCTGACCACCAACGGCGCACAGGCCTCGGCGAACGCCGGCGGGCTGCAGATCGCGATCTCGCACCAGCTCGACGTCCCGTTCGTCCCCGGCGAACCCACCATTCCGGTCCCCGAGCTCGGCAACACCGGCCTGCCCGCCGGCCTCTACACGGTCACCACCTCCATCACCTTCGGCCTCGCCCAGGCCAGCGTGAGCGCCTCCGCCCTGACTCCGGTCTCGGGGAACTCGGGCAACTCGGGTGCCGCGAGTGCCGCTTCGCCGCCCGCCGCCAGCACCAGCTCGGGCACGCTCTCGGGCTCCGTGTTGCCGTCCTGCTGCACCGGCGACACCGGCTCCACCTCCTACTCGGGGAACTCGGGGGTCTCGACGCCGACCGGGTCGGCGCAGGCCACGGCGCCCGCTGAGGCCGCGGGCACGCCGGCCGTGCCACCGAGCCTGGCCTCGTCGGCCACGGCGTTCCCGATCAAGGGCATCCCCCCGCCGCTGGGGTGGACCATCACAGCCCTGCTCGGTTGTCTGATCTTGTGCTACCCGCTGCTGCTACTCGCCCGGTGGCAGTTCATCGCACCAAGGAGACGATGATGTTGGACACGAAAAGCCCGATCACGGATGTCGTGACCACGGATCCCCACGTCGGCGAGGATTCGCTCGAGCCGCCACCGGGGGTGTTCGACGCGCCGGTCGGCGGGGGCGGCGGCGGCGGTGACATGCCGCCGGGGCGCCCACGCCGGAGCCGCCGGCTGTTCGGCGGCGGTGGCACCGGGGCGGTCCGGGCCGACGACGAGGGCTCGGGGTCCTTCGACCTGCGCAACACGTGGCAGGTGGCGGCCGGCGCCATCCTGATCCCCTTGGGCGTCATCATCATCTTGATCGCCTGGTACGGGTCGGCCCATGCCCGGGTCGTCCAACAGCAGATCCCGTACCTCGTCAGCGGCTCCTTCGTCGGACTCGGCTGCATGGTGGTCGGCGGGTTCTTCTTCTTCGGCCACTGGATCTACCGCCTGTTCGACCAGGCGGACCTGCAGCACGAGGAGACCCTGCGCGCGCTCGAGGCCATCGCGGCGGCGCTGGCGGGCAGCGCTCCGCGGGCCGCCGTGGGCGGAATCCCCCCAGGCGCCGTCGCCGCTCCGATGGCGGCTGGAGCCGCTGCTGCCTCACGCGGGGCCTACTACGCGACGACGTCGGGGACGGTATACCACCGGGCCGACTGTGCCGTGATCGCACACCACCCAGACGACCTGCGGGTGCTCGCGGCCGACGGCCTGTCCGGCCTGCTGCCCTGCCAGATCTGCACACCGGACTGAACTGAGCTCCGATGCCGCCAACCTTCCTGATCATCGGGGCCTAGAAAGCCGCCACGACGAGCCTCTGGGCGTATCTGCGTTCCCACCCCGAGGTCTTCATGCCGGACTACAAGGAGCCGGGGTTCTTCGTGGCCGAGATGAACTGGCCCCAGGTCCCGGGTGGTACGAGAGCCCGTTTGCCGGAGCAGGAGACGCCATCGCCCGCGGTGAAGCGTCGCCCACCTACACGATGTACCCCTACTTCGACGGGGTGCCCGAGCGGATCGCGAACGTGATTCCGGACGTCAAGCTCATTTACGTGCTGCGCGACCCGGTCGAGCGGATGCGCTCGATGTACGTGCAGCTGCTCGCCCGATGGGTCAGAGCGGCGACCAATGGAAGAAGCCCGCCTCTACGACTCTCGCTACGCCGTGTTGAGCAGCTATCCCCTGCAGCTGGAGCGGTACTTCGCCTACTTCTGCCGGTCGCAGATCCTGTTGTTGACGTCCGAGGAGCTGCACGACCACCGGGTTGAGGTCATGCGGTGCGTGTGCGGCTTCCTCGGGGTGGACCCCCGCGGCGCCCATCGATCTCTCCGGCGAGAGCCACTGCAGCGACGGCAAACGGGGGCCAACCGCCGTCGGCAGGCTGCTGACGCCACTGGCCACCGAGCGGCACCCTCATGTGCGCAGCCGGATCGCCTGCCACTGGAGGCATCCGCTCCTGAGCAGAGCCATCCATTTCTCCGAAGCCACATGTCTGAGCGAACAGCTGCGACGGGAGCTGGCTGAGGTGGTGGCACCCGACGTCGAGCGGCTGGCGTCGTGGATGGGCCCGTCCTTCTCGGGGTGGGTCCTCCTCGCTCGTCCAGCAGCCAGCTGCCAGCATCAGGTGCTGCGCGCCGAACTTGCCTCGGCCTCACCTGATTCCGCTTCGGCCGCGGTCGTCGAGGCGCTGTAGCCGGGTCCGGGTCCTGGGGCTCGTCTGTCTGGCCCCCTTCCCCGCTCCGCGGCCGGAGTGACCCGGCCGACGGGCGCCTCCGCCTGAATCCGTCGTTTCAAAAACGGCAAATGGCTCGCGCGGAGATTCCGCAGACTCAAGAGGTCGTGGCCGCCGAGTTGTGAGCTGAGCATCCCAGGGTGTCCAACGCCGCGTTGGGGGTGCCCACCGTACGGCACGTGCGTGGCACGATCGACCCGCATCGAGGAGGATGGGTTCGCCAGCGAACCCTCCGTCGGGTGCGCTGGCTGCCATTGCCATGACCGGAATCGAAGCTTCGACCTCTCCCCCTGCCTTGCCGCGCTGGTTTGGACCTAGAGCCAGCCCAGATGATCCGGCCGTCTCGGCCCTGATCGACCGCGTCGCGCGCGGGGCCCGATGGGCAGACATCGGCGGTGGATTCAACCTCAACCTGCGGATAGACGCTGAGCCGCCGGTTGTGCTCCGGGTTCACAGGCCCTGGGTCCGCCGCGGGCGAGTCGCGGGACTGCGGCGCTTGCGGGAACGGCTCCAGCGGACGCAAGTCCGCGTCGCTCGGCCGATTCCGATTTCCGGCTGCGACCTCCTGAGGGTCGCTGATCGTTGGGCTGAGATTGAGGAGTTCATCGATCACGTCCAGCCACGGGCGGACGAGGACTCCCACGTCCGCGTATTCGAGGAGCTCGGACGCGTTCACACTGCGCTCAAAGCAGTCTGGGAGCCCAGTCCGCCCGAACCCCTCGACGACCACAGAAACTGCGTTACTCGGTCGGCTTCACACGCCGCAGGCTCGGACCCCGCAGCGAGCCGGTCGTGCATCGGATGCGCCAACTGACTGGCGAGCTCTCCAAGCTCCGCAAGGAGGTCGAACTGCCATGCGCTCCGATTCATGGGGACTACAAATTGGGCAACGCGGGAGAACTGTCAGACGGCTCATGGGCCACCTTCGACCTGGATTTCGCGAGGGTCAGGGAGCGGCTCTACGACATCGCGGCCAGCCTGCACCAGGTCGCACCGAGCGGCGAATTGCTCGAGCTGCGACGACTGCTCGACGCCTACGAAAGCACGGCTCCGGAACCGTTGACTCGCGACGAGTACCGATGGCTCCCCGGGGCTCTAGCCCTTGTACCCCTGCACTGGGCTGCCACCGCAGGGCTCGTAGGCGACGGCATCCACGAGGCCGAAGGCGCGATGACCGCCGCCGAGGCCTGGTGGTCGCGCCGGGCTGAACTCTGCTCGTAGTCCGGCGGCCGCGCCAGGGGGACTGGAGTTCTGAGGCTACAGAACCGCACGGTATCGCTCCGAGTTGAACTGCCCCAGATCGCCTGTCCGGCGGCACTTGACGCGAAGTTGCAGTAGGAACTGTGTGTGCAATTTCTGCCAATCGAAGAAGTGTTCCTCGTCCGACATGGAGAGACGGAATGGAACCGCACAGGTCGCCGCCAGGGCCAATTGGACGCTCCCCTCACTGAGAATGGATCCGCGGAGATACAGCGGGTCGCTGAACGAATCGGGTCGCTGCCGATTGACGGAGTGTTTTCCAGTCCACTCGGACGAGCCATGACAACAGCTCAGGCATACGCAGGAATCCTTCAGCAGACGATCACAACAATCGATGATCTTCGGGAGATCCACCACGGCGATATGGCGGGCATGACGAATGAGGAGATCGAAAGAGCATTTCCTGGCCAATTGACCCGGCGTTCACGGGACGCGTACCAGTGGCGTTTTCCAAAAGGCGAGAGTTACGCCGACGCTGACTTGAGGGCTGCATCGGCTCTTCGCGAGATCGCTCAATCCGGAAGCGCTCGGCCCTTGATTGTGACTCACGAGATGATTGGTCGGATGCTTCTTCGGAACCTTTTGGATCTGGGACCACAAGAGGCGCTCAGATTGGGGCTGAACCAGAAGGAGATCTACCAGGTCGCCGTTGTGTCGAAGACAGTCGCTGAGATCTGAATCCGGCGACGGAGGCTTCTGACTGCCCCAGAACGCCGGGCTCGGTGCCACTAGGCGGCGCATAGGGGATACGCAACTCTCGGCGAACCTCGTCCATTGTCCGTCCGGGATGGACGCAGATACGGTATGGCGGTTCAACCAACGCAATGATGGGCGAGCGATGTTCTTCACCGTCGCCCTGGACTCGGCATGGACGGAAAAGTGACCACCCCAACGTCCTAGCTTTCCCACGGCACGTTTGTAGGCCACAGCACGCTCCGTGCGGTCGGTTTCGGAGGCCCGTCGCTCTTTATCATCGGAGTGTGGTGTGTGGGACTTGCGGTAATCGCGGGCTTGGTGGTTTACCTGGTGACTTGGACCCGCGCCGCGCGTTCTGGTTCCCGGCGCGCCGAGTCTGAGTCGGACTAGCTCCCCGCTTGGGGACAGTTGATTGCGCCTTCAAGCTCAGTCTTCCTCGTTACCGAGATCATCCTCATTAGGGGTCGTACTTGACATTGATCTCGATCCCTACCGCCCTATCGGTCTCGCCCGCACCGTCCCGAGGGACTAATGGCGTCGGGTAGCCCAGTTCGCCGGATCTGTGGGGCAGTTCGGCCCGACTGGGACAGGCAAGTCTGCCGACAACCAAGGCCCTCCCTGCGAGCTGTCTTGCTCCCGCCGCTTAGGTGATCTTGAGGTGCTCTACGAGGCTCAATGTCCCAGCAGGCTCACCACAGCTTGAGAACGTGCCGTAGCCGGCCAGCGTTGACAATCCACCGTTCCCGGCGCCGCTCGACTCGACGAGGAAGGTACCGGTGATCAGCCCAGTAGGTGACACTGTCCCGTAGGCCCTGATTGATGTCGAGCCGCTTTGGCCGTCGAAGCTGCACACAGGGCAGATGTCGTCGGCCTGGAACGACTCGGAACCGTCGGGATGAACGGTGGTGATGACCACCTCACCGGTCGATCCCAGCGGGTCGGCCGTGGTCGGTGGGAACACCGCCGTGATTGTTCCCGTGAGACCCGCTCCACCAAAAACGACGTCGTTCAACTCGGCGCCAAGTGTGTTGCCTGATTCGGTTACTCCAAGGGAGAGAGTATCGACACTCGGCCCTGACTGGGTGTGCGTCCCGTAGTAGGTGCCCATGGTGTGGGTGCTCACCGAAATGTGCTCGGGGATGCAGGTTGTCGGGGTGCACGTCTGTGGGGGTGTTTCCTGTGCCAGAGCTTCGGGCGGTGGGTTCAGCACCTGCACGTCGAATCCACACTGCCCACTGGCCCAGCCACCCACCATGTTGGGGGCCGCCCCGCTATCGCCGTACTGCACCGTCGCCACGCCACCGGCGGAGTTGCCGAAGCAGGTCATGTTCCCACCGATCAGGTTGCTGCCGACCTCCACGGCGTCGGGATCGGCCAAGGTGTTGTTGACGATGGTGGTATTCCCGCTGACCTGCTCCCGCAGCGTGCCGAGCCAGCACGACTGCAGTCCGCTGATGCTGAGGTTGCCGCCTATCGAATTGTCCTCGAAGTCGGTGTAGACCGGGGTGTAGTCCAGCGACGCGTCTTCGGACCACGGAGCGGGAGCGTTGGCGACGCTGGGCGGAGTGGGCGGAGTGGTGTTGCAATTGACGCCGCCCCCGCCCCCGACCAGCGAGACGCTGCCCCCGATGGAGGCTGAGTGGACCACGACCCCGAGTGCCCCGTAGCCGGTGAGGTTCCCGCCGATGCGGTCATTGGTGATTCCAGGAGGATTCGAACAGGCGATATTCGGGGAGCAACCGAAGACAAGGGCGGCACCCGGACCGACGAAGACGTTGCCCCCGATCAGGACCGTCGCGGGCACAACAGGGCTTGCACCAGGGTCGCCCGGTGTCACGGCGTCGAGCAAGGCCCCCGGCGCAATGGTGAGGTCTCCGCGAACAGAAACCGTGCCGGTCGGCATGTAACACACGCCGGTGATGACCATCCAGGGGTAGTTCCCCGGTGGAATATCGCCGCCCCTGCAGTTGTAGACGTTGTCGTAGTAACCGCCATATCCACCCGAGGGGTGGGATCTGCCGAACATGTTGCCGAAGCTGTTGCCAAAACGGGGAGCAGCACCCGCCGCGCTTGTACCGAGTACCGAGAACGTCCCTGCGAGCGCGAGCATGAGCAGTGGCGCAAGAAAGACACGAACGAGCCGACGTATTCTCATCAGGAACCTCCCCTGGGAAGGATGCGGACACCGTCTACAACCTTGAGTTGGGTCTAATGCCGCGAAGAGCGGCGGTCAAGGGGGGTAGAACACCTCGTCAACGTAATTCTGACTTTCGGTGCATGCCGTGGTCCGAATGACATGCACCAACAAAGGCACTTCGAGACTCTAAGGGGGAGTTAATAGAGCGTCTGTGTCGCCCACCGACTGATGGCATCGTCAATGCAATAAAATCGTCGAAGCTTGGGAAGGGTCCGCTGCCGGACTCGGCTACAACGCGTTACGGATGGCCCGTAGCTCCGTTCAGCCTCAAGACCGCCGTCGATCAAGTCTGATGGCCGGAAAAGGCGATGCCGGATAAGAGGGATTCTCCGCCGACGCCGACGCCGACGCCGACGCCGAGCTTGCTCCAGAAGGGTGCCTCCGTACATAGCCGCCGGGACCGGGAGCTTCTAGGGCACGTCTAACGCCTCGGACACGGTGTTGTCTACGCTCGCAAGCAGTAGCGCAACCGCTTCAAAATCGAGATCGGCGTCCAGGAGCCAGCGCACCACTACCCGGTGTTGCCGAGGAGTGATCAGGCCGTCCTCCTCAAAATCCTTCCGCCAGGCTTCCACCAACGACCGGAGTTCTCCGAGCTTTTCTTCAGTCCAGCCCTGCTGGCGCATCTTGCCAGTCGGGGCTGGGATAGCAGCACGACGGCGGCGTCTAGGTAGTCCAGACAGCGCTCAAATGCGACCTCTTGGAACCGGGGATCCTTGCTGTCACCCATTCGCCCATCCTCCCACCGAACCTGCCTCAGTCCGCCGGGATGGGGCGTAAGCCGCGGCACTTCGAGGACAGCTATGTCACTTTCTGGGTTCGCGTGCCGGTGTTAGGCATTCGCTCGGCGGAGGCGTTCGGCTGCTTGTACTCGAAGGGCATTGCCGGACACCGGAGGGTCGCCGTGCAAAGCTTCCCATCGGGCGTTGTGCGCTGCCAACCACAAGCTGCCCGCCCACGCGACCTCCTGCTCTGCCGCCGTGAATAAACGCCCCCGAGTGTCCTGGTACCTGGTCAGAAAAGCTTCGGAACTTTCGATCGACGCCAACGTCGGCGCCCAGGTGCTTGAGAATGATCCACTCGCCGTTCCCACGAGCGCGGCTTCTGGTTGCCACGCCAGGCTGTCCCAGTCGTGCACTGCCCAAACCTCGCGACCGTGCCACCGGAGGTTCTGTGCCTCAAAGTCAGCGTGCCCCAGCACGCATGGCAGGTCTGCGGCCAATAGCCGTAAACGGACTCGCCTGGCTGTGTCAACGACGTACGCGGGCACGGCGTTCTGGTCCCGGACTTCGAGTGACTCAATCGTCGGCCACAACCCAGAGTCCGCGTGGTCCCAACGCACCCAGCGCGGATTTGGCGGCGGCACGACGGTCAAGTCATTCAGTTCGTCCATCAGCCGGGCAAACACCTCGGCGTAGGACACGGCCACGTCCGGCGAGTCTCCGGGCAACACGTCGCCGCCGGTACGGAACTCCTCGGCATGCACGGCCAGCGAACCGACAGCCGCCGCCGCGGTGAGTGGCCGGGCACACGGGAATCCTCGCTCAGCCAACCAGGCCTGTGCCGCGACACACGACGCAGCCCTACCTTCACCAGCACGCGCCTTGACTACGACGTCAGTTCCATCGGCCAACCGGAGGCCGCACACCATCGACGTCTGGTGCAGCTGAAACAACACGTCTACGGGTTCGCTACCCAGATGGTCGCCACACCAGGCTGGCAACCAGTCCGGCAGATCGTCCAACGCCACGCCAGATACTGTCTGTTGATCGACTTCAAGGTCCAGAGATTTCTGGCTGCCTGGACGGCAGTCGGCGCCGGGGTCGGCATCGTCGTGGCTGTCGCATTGCTGCTTCTCGCTGGTCATCTGGACAAGCCTGACGGCCCGTGGTTCACCGGCTCGAAGTCGGATTCCTGAACGTTCGACGGTATGGACGGGGGTGCCCCCGAACACCGCCTTCGGGTGTGGCCGACCGGCAACCCTGGAGCAGTCCCAATGGTCGTTCCTCGACCCTTGGGGGGGTAGATCGCCAAACGCTGTCTGACAGGCGCCATCGCTCAACCAATGAACTGATGTACGCGTCGGCCTGTCTGGATGACTCGGGCAGCGATCGTCATGGCTCGGGCAGTTCGGACGCTGGATCGTGGCGACGAAGCCTCGCCGAGGAGCAGATTCAGCCTTGCGCTGGATCGCGGGTCAGACTGCATGTCTTATGAGCCGTCCGGACACCAAGTACGTCCCCGTCGGGGATGCTGATGTTGCCTACCAGGTCCTCGGAGAAGGGCCCTCCGACCTTCTCTTCTTCAACGGGCTTGGCAGCCACGTCGAGATGGCGTGGGAGAACCCCGACATTGCCGATTTCCTGAAACAGTTGGCATCGCTGCGCCGCTTGATCTTTTTCGATCGACGAGGCACAGGAGGATCTGACGGTGTGCCTCGACACGCCATACCAACTTGGGAGGAGTGGACCGAAGACATCGAGAGCGTGCTCAACGCGGTCGGTTCTGAGCGGTCGTCCATTCTCGCGACTGTCGACAGCGGCCCGATCGCCGTCCTTTACGCCGCCGCACATCCCGAACGGGTCGATTCGCTGGTGCTGTGCAATACCAGTGCCCGTTATCTCGTCGCTGACGACTATCCGATCGGTTTCACGCCTGAGGCGCTCGATTTCGTCGTGGAGTTCGTCCGAACCCATTGGGGTACACCAGAGTTCCTCTCAATTGCGGGTGCAGCCGGTGCCGAAGAAGCGGCGCGGCGCGATGCCCTCGCTCCGCTCTTCCGGGCGTCGGTCACCCCGAGAACTGCGGCGGCACAGTATGACTATCTGCTTCGAAACCTCGACGTCCGCCAGGTGCTTCCGCTCATACGAGCGCCCACGCTTGTCCTGAGCGCCGACAATCCAAGCTTTTTGCCCAGTGCCATGGGCCGCTACATCTCCGAGCACATTGAGGGATCGAGGTTCGTCGCGTTGCCGGGCCAGGACATGACGATCTTCGGCCAGCGGGACATTGTGTTCGACGAAGTGGCCGAATACCTGACGGGTACGAGACCGGCAACCGATGTCGACCGGGTGCTGGTCTCTGTTCTCTTCACCGATATCGTCGGATCGACCGAACGTGCGGCGTCGCTGGGTGATCAACGATGGCGGTCCCTGTTGGATCGCCATGATCAAATCGTCCGGGAACAACTGCGGATCTTCCGAGGCCGGGAAATCAATACAACTGGAGACGGCTTCGTTGCCTCCTTCGACGGTCCCGCTCGAGCGATCCGCTGTGGCCAAGCGATCATCCATGCCACCCGAGCCCACGGTATCGAGCTACGTGTGGGTCTCCATACCGGTGAGTGCGAGGTGAGAGGCAACAATCTGGGCGGCCTCGCCGTTCACATCGCCGCTCGACTCGGTTCACTGGCGGTGTCGGGTGAAGTACTTGTCTCGAGCACCGTCAAGGACCTCGTAGTTGGCTCGGGCATCGAGTTTCAGGATCGCGGCGAACACGAGTTGAAGGGTGTCCCTGGGACTTGGCGTTTGTTCCACGTCGAGAGCTGACTTGATCGCTCTCGCCAGTGACGAAAAAGGGCTGGTGAGTGTGGGTCGATCACGACCGTATGGAAGTTGTTCAGCTTCTTGATCTGGGTGCCCCCGTTCACCGCCGGTCTTTGGTGCATCTGATGACCCGGAGTGTCACTTTGTTTGCCCGGCCCACCCGGCGCCGCAGGGGATTCATGTCGGGTCAGTACAGGCTAAGGGGGGCTGTCGACTAGTGACCTGAGTCAGAAGTAAGTCCCCTCGGGGGAATTTTGTAGCCAGCGGGCGCGTTGTGCCCATCGTCAACGACGATGGGAGGCAGAGATGCGGCGGTCGGTACTCGAACCATTGGTGCTCAGCGACGACGAGCGCG
>DATNLP010000143.1:0-7586 GCA_035602795.1 Acidimicrobiales bacterium
CGCGCTCGTCGTCGCTGAGCACCAATGGTTCGAGTACCGACCGCCGCATCTCTGCCTCCCATCGTCGTTGACGATGGGCACAACGCGCCCGCTGGCTACAAAATTCCCCCGAGGGGACTTACTTCTGACTCAGGTCACTAGACATCCCACCGCCTGGATCGGCACGAAGGATGGGCACTGGCTTTGCAGTTGCCGCGCGCCGTGCTGGCGCACGTGGCTCGGCTGCCGATCCTTCGCCCCGCTAGTGCAACCAACCACGGACGGCCAGTCCGAGCTGCCATTCAAGGCGATCTGCCGCGACCCGAGCGAGCTCCTCGGGCCAACGCCGGCCGTAGCGGGGATACAGAGGTCGGGAACGGGTGACCACCAGTTCGGCCACGGCGAGGCCGAAGGAGATGATGCCCACTCGGGTGGCCGACACAGGAGGCAGGGCGGCGACGGTCGCTCGCTGTTCGGCGCTGAAGGAGGTGTTCCATCTCTTGCCCGGAGCCGGGGCGCCGGTCTCGACGAGGAAGACCGTCGTGAGAAGCCCGAGGATGTGAGGGACGCCGGCCAGGTGGCACATGTGTTCGTCCCGTTGGATCAGGCTGATGAAAGGCCCAGCCAGGCCACGCAGTTGCTCCTCGACGGCGTACTCGAGGGCATCGCCCAGGTCGTCGAACTGTCGGGGCGACAGCAGACCGACGGTGAAGCGGGCGGGACCGGTGTACTCCGGCGGCGCCTCACCAGAAAAGACAGCGATGTCCAGGGTGAGACCTTCGGCCGTCAACGTGTTGACGATGAACGGTGCGATGGGCCGGCGGGCCAAGACCGTCGGCGTGATGTCGGCGACCCACACCTGCCAGTCGGCCAAGAACGAGTCGAACCCCTCCGGGGTGGTGATGACCTTGAGGTCCAGGTCGCTCCACTGGTCAGCCGTTCCGCGCGCCACCGAACCGGAGAGCTCCACGTCCTTCACCCTGGGATCGACGCCCAGGACCTGTCGGGCGCGGCGATAGAGCTCGACGTACCGCTGATCGACCACTTCGAGCCCGCCTGGCGAAGGTCGCTCGTTCGTCCCCACGTCGATCCAGGCTGGGGCCGAGGGCTCCCCGTGTCAATTCAGAATCGACGATGACAAGAGACCGAGGGTGCCCCGCTGACCTGTCTGCCCCGCGAATGCATCAACCTCCAGCCCGGGCTACGCCGGCTGCGCCTCCACCTCGGCGCGGATCCGCTCCAGCGTCGTCCGCATGCCGTTGCGGTTGGTCTTGCCGCGCGCCCAGCCCAGCAGTGACCAGTAGAGCCGCAGCCACCACGTCGGCGTCAGCGTGAAGGACTCGGTGACGTCGGAGCCGTCGCCCGCGGGCGCGATGTCGTAACGCCACACGTTGAGCGGCGCATCCGCCTTGTTGCCCACCCCGAACGCGAACGCCCGGCCCGGCTCGGACGCCGTCACGGTGCACGTCGTCCAGTAGACGGGCCCCTTGCCGTTGCGCTTCACGTGGCCGCGGAACTTGGCTCCGAGCGCCGGCCCGGTGGCGCCGTCGATCCAGACGGCCTCGAAGGTCTCGGGGCTGTAGCTCCCAATCCGGGTCACGTCGCTCACCAGGTCCCACACCTGTTCGGGCGTGGCCTTCATATGGATGGTCACGGCATCGTGCATGGCGGCGTCCCCCTTCCGCTTCCGCCCCGTCTCATTCGAGGTCGAGCGACCGGAAGACCATGCCGGTGCGCGGCTTGGGGCTGAAGTAGGTCGTCTTGGGTGGCATGCGCCGGCGCTCGTTGGCCCATTCCTCAATCTGCTTGACGGTGACCGGCCGCAGCAGGAAGGCGGCCTGGCCCTCGCCGGTCTCCAGCGCCTCCACTGCCTCCTCCACGCTGTGGCGGTGCATCACCTCGTGGGCCGGCAGGTTCGAGAGCACGCTGGCGATGAGGTTGGAGTCGAGGTCGTTACCCGGCTGCTCCGCGAACTCGGCGTGGGGGAGTAGGAGGTAGGCCTGCCCGCCGGTGATCATGGTCAGCGCGCCCGAGTCGGAGAGCGCGCTCAGAGTGCGGTGGTCGGCTGCTCCCGCCCGCACCACGTCGAACCACGGGGCCAGCGCGTCCACCAGGTCGAAGCCGTCGGGTAGCCCGCTGATCGTCCGATGAATGGCGCCGACCGTCAGCTGGTCCTCGGCCAGCTCGACCACGAGGGCCATGATGAAGTCGTGCGGGCCCGGCTGGTTGCCGGTGGCCTCGCGCACCTGCGCCTGGTAGGCGCGGGCCGTCTCGTAGCGGTGGTGCCCGTCGGCCAGGACGACCGGCGCCGCGGCCAGGGCCGCACTGACGGCGGCCACGGCGTCGGGGTCGCTCAGCACCCAGAGCTGGTGGCGCACGCCGTCGTCGTCGTAGGTGTCGGCGACGGGCTCGTCGTCGGACGGGTCGAAGGTGGCGGTCACGCCTGGGGCCATGGAGAGGCCCCATATGGGCGAGAGGTTGGCCCGGGTGGCGCGCAGGAGGTCGAGTCGGTCGCTCTTCGGCTTGGGCAGCGTCTGCTCGTGAGGCAGGATGTCGCTCTCCTCGCCCGGCTCGGCCAAGCCGAGCGCCCCGATGACGCCGGTCGTGGTGCGCCCGGACGTGTCCGTCATGCGATAGGGGTACAGGCTCGCCTCGGGCTCTTCGACCAGGACCCCGTCGGTCTGCCATTGCATGAAGAGGTCGGTGGCCACGGTGTAGCGGTCGCGCCCGCGGGTCAGGTCGGCCTCGGGCAGCTCCACCAGGACGGCATTGGCCTGGTGGCGCGAGGCCAGGTGCACCCGCTCCGTCGACGAAATGACGTCGTAGGGCGGGGCGATGACCTGGGCGATAGGCGCGACATCGGGCCGGTAGCGCAGGCCCCGGAATGCAGCGAAACGAGGCACCGTGCCACTCTGGCACACCGCGGGCCAGGGCCGCCGCAGGGCGCTCCCATACACTCTTGGTCGTGGACGCCGATGGTCTGGACCGCATCCTCACGGCCCCGAACGCCATCACCTTCGTTCGGCTGCTCTGCATCCCGCTGTTCCTCTGGCTGCTCTTCGGGCTGCACCACCAGACGGAGGCCGCGGTCCTGTTGGCCGTGCTCGGCGCCACGGACTGGGTCGACGGCTACGTGGCCCGCCGCTTCGGCCAGGTGTCCACGCTCGGCAAGGTTCTCGACCCGACAGCGGACCGGCTGCTGGTAGGGACGGCGGTCATCGCCACCATGGTCTACGGCGCCGTGCCCCTGTGGTTCGGCCTGGCCACCATCGCCCGCGAGGTGCTGGTGTCGGGCATGGTGCTGTTGCTGGCCTCGCTCGGCGCGGCGCGCATCGATGTGCTGTGGGTCGGCAAGGCCGGGACGTTCGGCCTCATGTTCGCCTACCCGACGTTCCTCCTCGGCTACGGCGACGCCAGCTGGCAGGAGCCCATCCGCGTCATCGGGTGGGTGACCGGCCTGGTGGGGCTGACCTTGGCCTGGATCGCCGCCGCCAGCTACATCGGGCCGGCGCGCGCCGCACTGCGCCAGGGGCGCGCCGCCCACCGGAGCGGGAGCGCCGTATGAAGGCCGTCATCATGGCCGGCGGCGAGGGCACCCGCCTGCGGCCGCAGACGTCGAACCTGCCCAAGCCGATGTTGCCGCTGGTCGGCCGGCCGATGATGGAGCACATCGTGTCGCTGCTGCAGCGCCACGGCGTCACGGACATCGTCGTCACCGTCGCCTTCCTCCCGAATGCGATCCGCAGCTACTTCGGCGACGGCAGCGAGCTCGGCGTGCGTATGGCCTATGCCACCGAGGAGTCTCCGCTCGGTACGGCCGGCTCCGTGCGCAACGCCCGCGAGCAGCTGACCGAGCGGTTCCTCGTGATTTCGGGCGACGTCCTGACCGACATCGACCTCACGTCGGTGGTCTCGTTCCACGAGAAGAACGACGCGCTGGCCACCATCGCGCTGTGCGCGGTCGACAACCCGCTGGAGTTCGGCATCGTCATCACTCGTGAGGACGGGAGCATCGAGCGGTTCCTCGAGAAGCCGGGTTGGGGACAGGTGTTCAGCGACACCATCAACACCGGCATCTACGTCCTCGAGCCGGAGATCTTCGACCTCATTCCCGATGGGCGCGCCGTGGACTTCTCCGGGGAGGTCTTCCCGGCCGCGCTGGAGGCCGGGCGGCCCCTCTACGGGTACGTGGCCGACGGCTACTGGGAGGACGTGGGCACCTCGGCGGCGTACTTGAAGGCGCATGAGGACATTCTCGACGGCAAGGTGCAGGTCGACGTGTCCGGTTTCGAGCTGCGGCCCGGCATCTGGGTGGGCAAGGGCTCGAGCATCCACCCCTCGGTCCAGATCCACTCGCCGGCCTACGTGGGGGAGAACTGCACCATCGACGCAGAGGCGGTGCTGGGCTCCTACACCACCATCGGCGCCAACACGCAGGTGGCCGAGCGCGCCGAGGTGCAGCGATCGGTGATCGCCGAGAACTCCTACCTCGGCCCGGCCGTGCGGGTCGAGGGGGCCGTCCTCGGCAAGTCGTGCGACCTGCGTGTGGGGGCCCGGGTCGAGCCGGGGTCGGTCCTGGGCGAGGGCTGTCTCATCGGCGCCCACGCCGAGGTGCGTGGCGACGTGAAGGTCTATCCGTACAAGGTCGTCGAGGCCGGGGCCCAGGTGAACGCCTCCATTGTGTGGGAGTCGGGCGGCGCCCGGGCGCTGTTCGGCCGGGAAGGCGTGCAGGGCATCGCCAACGTGGACGTGAGCCCCGAGCTGGCGGTGCGCCTGGCCAAGGCCTGGGCCTCGGGCTTCGAAAAGGGCTCCTTCATCACGGCCTCGCGGGACACCAGCCGCGTGGCCCGGGTGCTCAAGCGCGCCCTGATGGTGGGCTGCAATTCCGTCGGCGTGAACGTGGCCGACCTCGAGCTCGCCACCATTCCCGTCACCCGGCACCACATCCGGGTTCGGGGCAACCGGGCGGGCCTCACCGTCCGGCTCAGCCCCGACGACCCGCAGCAGGTCGTCATCCGCTTCTTCGACGACCGTGGCATCGACCTCTCCGAGGGCGATCAGCGCCGGGTGGAACGGATGTACCACCGCGAGGAGTTCCGCCGGGTCACGGCGGGCGAAATCGGTGACATCGACTTCTCACCGCGCACCATTGAGCACTACACGGCCGATGTCGTCGAGGCCTTCGGCCTACGCCGTGACACCCACCGCGTCGTGAAGCTCGTGCTCGACCTGTCCTACGGCGCCGCGAGCTTCGTCATGCCGAACCTGCTGTCGAAGGTGGGGGCCGACGTCCTCAGCATCAACCCGTTCGCGCAGACGCCGGCCATGTTGGCCGTGGACCGCCACGAGAGCGAGGCGCGTGTGGCCGAGGCGGTCCGGAGCTCGGGAGCCGACTTCGGCGCCGTGATCGACGCCGGCGGTGAGAAGCTCACCCTCATCGACAACCGGGGCCACGTGCTGAGTGACGACGAGGCACTCATGGCCTTCCTCGAGCTGACGACCGTTGGGGGCGCGACCGGACCGGTCGCGCTGCCGGTCACGGTCAGCGACCGCGCGCTGCGGCTGTGCGCGGCCCGCGGGATTGACGTGATCCTCACGCCGCTCTCGCCGTCGGGCGTGCTGGAGGCCGCCGCGTCCGGGGGCGTGTCGTTCGCCTCGGACCGCCGGGGAGGCTACGTCTTCCCCGTCTTCCTCCCGGCCTTCGACGCCGCCGCGGCGCTGGCCCGCCTGATCTCGCTGCTCGGGCAGGCCACCACCTCGCTGGCCGAAGTGGTCGAGGCCACCCCGGCCATGCCGGTGTGGCACGAGGAGGTGCCGACGCCGCTCGAGCACAAGGGCCTGATCATGCGCACCATGATGGAGCAGCTCACCGACGAGGGAGCGGAGCTGGTCCTGGTCGACGGCATAAAGGTGATTTCCCACGCCGGCTGGGTCCTGGTGGTCCCGGACCCCGAGGACCCGGTCACCCACGTCTGGGCCGAGGCGGCCGACCTCGTCGCGTCGGAGGCACTGGCGGCGGCCTATGTCGGCCGCATCGCGTCCATGGTTCCCTAGCGGGCGGGCCTGCGGGTCGGGTCGGCCGTCCGGTAGGGTCAGGCCCCGTGAACGTCCCGGAAGAGCTGCGCTATTCGGAAGAACACGAGTGGGTGCGGGTCGAGGGGACGCGTGTGCGCATCGGCATCACGGACTACGCCCAGGACGCGCTCGGCGACATCGTCTTCGTCGACCTGCCGGCGGTCGGGAGCGAGATCGAAGTGGGCGGGCAACTGGGCGAGGTGGAGTCGACGAAGTCAGTGTCGGAGATCTATGCCCCCCTGTCGGGTACGGTCACGGCGGTGAACGACGCGCTGGCCGGGGGCCCGGAGCGGATAAACCAGGATCCCTACGGCGAGGGCTGGATCTGCGAGCTGGAGCTCGCGCCCGGCGCCGACCCGGGCGGGCTGCTCGACGCCGCCGCCTACGGCGAGCTCATCGCAGGCTGAGCAGGCATTCGAGCACCCGGTGACGGCAGGAGAAGGGGGGCGTGCCGTGGAGTACCGTGGACGCCGTGTTCTGTTCCAACTGCGGGCACCGCAATCCCGAGGGGGTCAATTTCTGCTCCTCGTGCGGCAACGCGCTGCTGGCGGACGGGGACGACGCCACCATCACGCTCCATCCCAACGATGAGGTCGAGACGTCGGAGGAGAACCCGGAGGTCACGCTCGTCGAGGTCCCGCACGGCGCGGGCGTCCTCGTGGTCACCCGCGGACCCAATGTCGGAGCGCGCTACCTGCTGGGGGAGGAAGTCGTGCGGGCCGGTCGGCACCCGGAGAGTGACATCTTCCTCGACGACATCACCGTCTCGCGGCGCCACGTCGAGATCTCCCCGAAGAGCGGCGGCTACGTGCTGCGGGACGTGGGTTCGTTGAACGGCACGTACGTGAACAGGGAGCGCATCGACGAGGTACAGCTCGCCCCGGGCGACGAGGTGCAGATCGGAAAGTTCAAACTCGTCTACCTGGTGGCTGGCAACGAGTGAGTAGCCGCACGTACCTCTCCATCGGCGACGTCCTGACGCTGTTGCGAGAGGAGTTCCCCGACGTCACCATCTCGAAGATCCGCTTCCTCGAGAGCCAGGGTCTGGTGAACCCCGAGCGCTCGCCGTCGGGCTATCGCAAGTTCTTCGAGCACGACGTGGAGCGGCTGCGCTGGGTTTTGCGGCAGCAGCGGGAGCACTTCCTCCCGCTCAAGGTCATCCGGGACCGCCTGGCCGACGGTGACCTGGAGGAGGGCGCCGACCTGGTCAACGGCAATTCGGGCGAGCCGCACGCGCCGGCCCGGGCTCCGCGGGCCGAGGAGCAGCCGACCAAGGCCGACGAGGAGGCGATGGCCCGCATTTTGGCCGACGCCTCACGGCGCACCGCCAACATGCCGGAGGCGGCCCAGAGCCGACGGGGGTTGCAGGTGGTTCCGGACCACGGGCCCAGCACCGCAAGCGCCGGGGGCGCAGAGGGGTCGGTGGAGCGGGCACGGGCCGGCGTCGCCGCGTCCGGGAAGGCGGCCGCCTCGGGCGCCGCCGCCGGACCGAGCGGGCCACCGCCCCGGGACGTGGTCGCCGGCCCGACCGA
>DATNLP010000021.1:0-4610 GCA_035602795.1 Acidimicrobiales bacterium
CCTCGAGGACGTCGTGCGCTGGCTGCTGCACTCCCCCATCACGCCGGTCGTCAACCTGTCGGAGTCCACGCCGATCGCGCCCGACACGACGAGCGGCGACGCCCCGACCCCGCAACCGGAGTCGGCCACCACGGACAACCCCGATCTGCACGACCCCGCGTACGCGCCGCAGGGCGAGAACGACACCGACCCCGCGCTGAACCTGATCAACCCGACCGAGGTCGCCGTCGTGGGGCACTCCATGGGCGCGCTGAGCCTCCTCAACTACCTGTGGTGGCAGCACCAGGGACCGGACGGGGCGGACGGCGAGCCGCTGCCGCCGCTGGCCACCGGCATCGCGCTCTCGGGCGCGGCGCCGACGGCGGCCGTGGTGCCCATTCAGTTCCAGACGTCCGACTACGACGGATCGCCCACCCTGATCGGCCCCGAGGTGGGTGGCGTGGACCTCGGCTTCTCCGGGGGCGGGATCGGCTACGCCCAGATGAAGCCGCTCTACGACCAGTTGCGCACCAGCGGGCCGGGCACGTCGGCGTTGTCGCTCATTGTGCTCGAGGGCGGCGTGCACACCGACTTCATCGACACGCCCTACATCACGCGCACCGAGTGGTCGCTCTCCGTCTCGGCGCACTACGCCACGACATGGCTCGACTGCTACCTCCAGGGCAACGCCCGCTCGTGTCTCGGCGCGGTGACGGCGGTGCCCCACCTGTCGTCGTCCTACGCCAGCGAGGCGGCGTCGGGAAACGGCCCGCTCCCCCATGCCAGCCGCTGCATCACGGTGCCCACCACGGCGTCACTATCGGAGACGCCCCAACAGTTCGGCGACGCGCTGGCCGGGCACCCCGATTACACCTGCACCCCCTGATCGCCGGGGACACGGGATCGTCGCCGGCACATCACTGAGCAGGCGCACGGCCCCGAGCGGCGCCACGGGGCCGGGTAGGCTGTCCGGGCGTGATCCACTGAACGAGCGAACGAGGAGGTGCAGGCATGACTCTCGACGAACCCCCCAGTACAGCCTGCGCACCAGACTCGCTCCGTTCTTCCTAGGAGCTGATCCCGGGCTGCGGCCCGACCGTCCCTGAACGTGCCCGCCTGACGACGCCACGCTCGACGCGTCACAGGTCCTCACCAACGGAATGACCCATGGAAGCTCCGACGCGGCCCGATGCGGGCACGACCTCGAATTCCAGAGGACTACGCCGTTTCCTGCTGTACCTGGCGTTCCTCGGCCCGGGCCTGATCGCGGCCAGCGCCGGCAACGACGCGGGCGGCGTCGTCACGTACGCCTCGGCGGGCGCCCAATTCGGCTACCAGACCCTCTTCTTCATGGTGATCGTGACGGTGTTCTACGTCGTGGTCCAGGAGATGGTGGCCCGGACCTCGGTCTACACCGGCAAGGGCCTGGCCGCCCTCATCCGTGAGGAGTTCTCACTCCGCCTCACCGCGTTCGCCATCGTCGCCTTCGCCATCGCCAACGTGGGCCTCATGGTCACCGAGTTCGGCGGCATCGCCACCGCCTTCGGTCTCTTCGGGGTGTCGCGCTACCTCTGCGTGCCCATCGCCGCCGTCGTCATCTGGGCCCTGGTGCTGTTCGGGTCCTACCGCTACGCCGAGCGGATCTTCCTCCTGATGACGCTCGTCTTCATCAGCTATCCCATCGCGGCGGTGCTCGGGCACCCGAATTGGCACGAGGTGGCGCGGGACACCGTGTGGCCACACTCCACGTTCAGCTCGGCGTTCCTGTTGCTGGCCGTGGCCCTCATCGGCACCACCATCACCCCCTACATCCAGCTCTACGAGGCCGGCGCCGTGGTCGACAAGGGGGTGCAGCCGTCGCAGTACCGCTACCAGCGAGTCGACGCCATCGGCGGGGCGATCATCTCCGACATCATCTCGATGACGATCATCATCGCCACGGCCGCCGCCATCGGTGGCACCGGACCGCTCACCTCGGCGGCAGAGGCCGCGCACGCACTCAAGCCGGTGGCCGGGGAGGCCGCCGAGGCGCTCTTCGGCATCGGGCTGCTCGGGGCGTCGGCCCTGGCGGCCGCCGTCGTCCCCCTCTCGACCTCGTACGCCGTGGCCGAGGTGATCGGAGCCGAGCGATCGGTGTCGAACAGCTTTCGCCGGGCGCCGCTCTTCCTGGGCGTGTTCACGGTGCAGATCGTGATCGGCGCCGCCGTCGTGCTGGTCCCGGGCAACCTCGTCACGCTCATCATCAACACGCAGGTGCTCGAAGGGGTGATCACGCCGATCACGCTCCTCTTCATTCTGGTCCTGGCCAACCGCAAGAGCCTGCTGGGCTCGGCCGCCAACGGCCCGGTGGCGCGCGTCCTGGGCGCCGTCACGGTGGCGACGGTCGGCGGGTTCGCTGCCTTCCTCGTCCTCCAGACCGTCCTCGGCTGGTTCGGCGTCGGTTGAAGCCGAGCTTCCGGCCGGTACCAGTCAGGCACTCCCCCCAAGGCCTCCCACCGTCACCGCCGTCGACACGTCCCCCAGCGTCGAGTCCGGCCGCCAGACCGAACGACGCGAAGATCTCGGGGGCATGGAACACCGAATTCCGGCCGATGCCCTGATGCGGCCACGGTGAAGATCTGGAGCGTGTGCAGCTCGGCGCCTGAGCAAGGGATATGGAGGATCGAATCTGTCACTCGGGGTAGGGTCCCGGACCGTGAGTCCGACCAGCAGGTACGAGTCCATCTCCACCGGCGATGATCAATTCGACGCCTATTGCGCGGTACCCGAATCAGGCCGAGGGCCTGGCGTCCTTCTGTTTCAGGAGATCTTCGGGGTCAACGACAACATTCGCCAGGTGGCCGACCGGCTCGCAGAATCCGGTTACACGACGCTGGCCCCGGACATGTTCTGGCGGATCGAGCGCCGCTTCGAGCGTCAAGACGAGTCCGGGATGACCGACGCGTTCGCCATGGTCCAGCAGTTTGACGCCGCCCGGGCCGTCGGAGACATCACCGCGTGCCATGCCCACCTCCTGGCCATGCCGGAATGCACGGGCAAGGTAGGTGCCGTGGGCTTCTGCCTCGGTGGTGGCCTCGCCTTCGCAGCCGCCACCCTGAGCCGAGTCGACGGTCGTGGCATCGATGCGGCCGTGTGCTACTACGGCTCGGCCATCAACGACATGATCGACCAGGTCTCCAGCCTCGACTGCCCGACCGCATTCCACTACGGCAACAATGACCCCTTCATTCCGGCCGAGAACATCGCAGCGGTGGAGATTGCGGTGTCCGACCGGCCCGACGTCGAGTTCTTCCGCTACGAGGCCGGCCACGCATTCAGCAACTGGGACGCCCCATCGATGTACAACGAGGCCGCGGCCGAGGTGGCCTGGTCACGGACGCTTGACTTCTTCGCCCGTCACCTCGCCTAGGGACCCTCTTCGGCCACGGGAACGACCCACGCCGGGCCACGAGGACGTCCGGCACGCACGATGCCCTCCTCGGCTGACGGCCCACATTCAGGCGATGCGGAGAGCTACGCCGGCGTGTAGACGAGTATCACGACTCCGTTGCTGAACCGCGTCACATCGACGAGATGCAGGGCGGGCCCGCCTTCGATCGCCTCGAACATGTGCTGGCCTCGTCCTACGGCGACCGGTGTGATCAGGAGGTGGAATTCGTCGACCAGACCGTGTTCCATGAGGGTGGCATCGAGTGGGCCATTCATTCCCGTATTTGATGATGTTTCCACCCGGCTGCTGCTTGAGGTCGGCCACGAACGAGGCGACATCCCCCACGATGACGGTGGCATTCCACCCTGCCTCTCGCAGAGTCCTCGATGCCACGTACTTGGGAATGCTGTTCATTCGCTCGATGAAGTCGCTCGGAGCTCCGGCATCACCGGTCATCGCAGGGTAGGCCGCCGACAGCCCTTCGTACGTCAACCGCCCAAGCAACAGAGCATCCGCTGCAAACAGCAAACCCTTGGCGTACGCACCGTGCTCGTCGTTGAGGTATGGGAACGCCCACTGGGGCGACCCGATCTCTCCTCCCAGCGAGACATGGGTCGATTCGATCAGCTTCCTCATGGACTCGACCTCCCATGTCTTTTACCGCCGGCGCTCACTCCCGGATGGCGAACATAGGGGGAAAGTCGTCGAGGCCCCAAACCTGGGGGGACGTAGCAGCCGAGCACATGCCTGCCCCTACGTGCCTGGAGGGCCCCACCGACCGATGGCGCACTGGGCCCGTCTTCACATGACGGCGCCCGACCTGTGCGATTCTTCAGGCCGATGACTCCAGAACAGTTTCTCAATCGTTGCAAGGTGGTCTGCCATGTCGGTCCCGCCGGCGTCTGGGACCACATCGCCCGGTCCGGGTTCCGCACGGCCGAGCAGTTGATCCTGGAGGCTGATCTGGACGACGAGGAGCGCGCCCGCCTGCTGTCGGTACCCCGTCGAGAGTCCGTTCGCCTCCAGGTCGACGGCGAGGACGTGGTCCTGAGGGACCAGAGCCCGCTCTTCGCCCGCAAGGACCTGAGTTCTGTCCTCGACGACGGAGTCGACGTCAGCGACTGGATTCAGCTGTTGAACCAGCGCGTGTACTTCTTCACCGACCAGCCCTCGATGCAGAAGTTCTTGGACAAATACGTCG
>DATNLP010000173.1:0-10076 GCA_035602795.1 Acidimicrobiales bacterium
CCGCAGCGGCCCGCCGTCGTCGTCCGTCCCGGCACGACCGACCAGGTGTCCGCGGTGCTGGCCGTGTGCCACGAAGCCGTGATCCCGGTGACGCCGGTGGCCGGCCGCAGCGGCGTGTGCGGGGGCTCCATTCCCGTCCACGGCGGGGTGTCCCTCGACATGACGGCCATCAACGGTCTGGCGACGATCGACGAGACGTCGCTGACCGCCGACGTGCGCGCCGGCACGTTCGGGCCCGACCTCGAGGACGCCCTGGGCCGGCTCGGTCCCGGCTACACGCTGGGCCACTGGCCGCAGTCGATGGATCTCTCGACGGTGGGCGGCTGGCTGGCCTGCCGCGGCGCCGGGCAGTACTCGACCCGTTACGGGAAGATCGAAGACATGGTCATCGGGCTCGAGGTGGTCCTGGCCGACGGACGCATCGTCCATACCGAAGGTCACGGACCACGTGCCGCCACGGGGCCCAACCTGACCCAGCTCTTCGTGGGCAGTGAGGGGACCCTGGGCGTCATCACCGAGGCCCGCCTGCGCATCCACCCGTTGCCACCGGCGCAGGAACGTCGGGCCTTCGGGTTCACCACCTTTGTCGCCGGACTCGATGCGTGCCGGCGCATCATGCGCCGGGGAGCCACGCCCGCCGTCCTGCGCCTCTACGACCAGAGCGAGTCGGCCCGCAATTTCGACCAGCCCGAGACCAATGTCCTGGTCGTCCTCGACGAGACGGACGCCGCCGTGCTGGCCGGCACCATGGCCGTCGTCGACGATGAGTGCGGCGCCAGAGCCGGCGCCACACCGCTCGGGCCCGACCTCGTGGAGCGTTGGCTCGGGCACCGCAACGACGTCTCGGCGTTGGCGCCGCTGTGGCGCGGTGGCATCGTCGTCGACACGGCCGAGATCTCGGGACCGTGGGCCGCCCTGCCGGCTCTGTTCGACGACGTCGTGTCCGGTCTCGGCGCACTCGAGGGCACCCTGGTGGCCTCTGCCCACCAGTCGCACGCGTACACCGACGGCGCCTGCCTCTATTTCACCTTTGCCGGCCGCGGCCCGACAGGTGACGCCGCCTGGCGCGAGGCCTATTACCGGAAGGCCTGGGACACGGTGACCGACGCCACCATCGCGCACGGCGCCGCCATCAGCCACCACCACGGCATCGGGTTGAACCGTTCCCGGTTCCTCCCCCGCGCCCTCGGAAGCGGGTTCGACGTCCTGGCCGGGCTCAAGGCGTCGTTCGACCCGGCCGGCATCCTGAACCCCGGCAAGTTCGGACTCCCGTCGCCCTTCGGCCCACCGCCCTGGACGTGAGCGGGTCCGGCGGCAGCGTCCTCGTCGTCGACGTCGGTACGTCGAGCGTGCGCGCCGCCGTGGTGCGGCCCGACGCCACCGTGGAGCACACCCATCAGGTGCCGGTGCTGCCCGACACCCCGGCGCCCGGCCTGGTCGAGTTCGACGCCGCGCAAATGGCCGATGCGGTCCTCGCGGTGGCGCGGGCCGCGCTGGCGGACGGCGGACCGGTGGCAGGCGTCGGCATTGCCAACCAACGCGCGTCGAGCATCGTGTGGGAGCGCGCCACCGGCAGGCCGGTCGCCCCGGGCATCGGATGGCAGGACCTGCGCACCGTAGGCACCTGTCTGGCGCTGCAGGGCGAGGGCATCCGCCTGGCCCCCAACGCGTCGGCCACCAAGGTGATGGCCATCCTCGACGACGTCGACCCCGATCGGGTGCGGGCCGAACGCGGGGAGCTGTGCTTCGGGACGGTGGACAGCTGGGTCGCCTGGACCCTCTCCGGTGGCGCCTCGGCCGGCGCCGAGGCTCTCCACGTCACCGACGCCACCAACGCGGCCGTGACCGCCCTGGTGGACCCGGCCACCATCGACTGGGACGACGCCCTGCTCCAGAAGCTCCGGATTCCGCACGCCATGCTGCCGGCCGTGGTGGATTCCGCCGGTGTGCTGGGCCCGGCCCGGGCCCTGTCCGGCTCGCCACCCATCTGCGGCGTGGCCGGGGACCAGCAGGCATCGCTGGTCGGCCAGGGCTGCACGCTGCCCGGACTGGCCAAGGCGACCTTCGGCACCGGCGGGATGCTCGACCAGTGCACCGGCACCGGGCCCGGTCCCGCCCAGGTCGGACGGGGCGGTGCCGGCACCTTCCCGATCGTGGCCTTCCGGCTGGGTGGGACCTCAACCTGGGGCACCGAGGCCGTCATGCTGTCGGCCGGCACCGCCGTCGAATGGCTGCGCGATGACATGGGCCTCCTCGCCACGGCGGACGAGTCGGCCGTCGTGGCGGCCCAGTGCGAATCCTCGGGTGACGTCTGGTTCGTGCCGGCGCTGCTCGGTATCGGGACTCCGCTGTGGGACTTCGGCGCCCGGGGCACGCTGGTCGGCCTCACCCGGGGCTCCGGACGGCCCGAGGTCGTGCGGGCCGTGCTCGAAGGCGTGGCCCACCGGGGGGCCGACCTGGTCGAGGCGTCCGAGCACGACAGCGGCTACAGCATCGGCGCCCTGCGGGTCGACGGCGGCATGTCGGCCAACGAGGTGTTCGTCGCCGCCCTGGCCGACGCCATCGGACGGCCGGTCGAGGTCTCGCCCGTGCTGGAGGCCACCACCCTCGGCGCCGGGCTGTTGGCCGGGCTGGCCATCGGTGTCTACGCCTCGAGCGACGAGCTGGCGCACACGTTCACTCCGCGCCGCACGGTGGAGCCCCGGAACAACGACCGGGCCCGGTCCGGGACCCGCGAGCGCTGGCTGGCGGCACGGGCCAAGGCCGAGGCCACCATCCCGGAGCTCTCGGGGATCACCTTCTGAGCGGGTCAGCCCCGCTCAGAAGGTGACGTTCCCTCCGAGAGCTCCTGTCCTACTTCTTCGCCTCGGCGGTCCGCGGCCGGCGGCGGAGCCGTGCGATCACGATGAAGGCTGCGCCCATGAGGGCCGCCCCCAGGCCGAAGAGCCACTCCTGCTCGAGACGAGCACCCGTGAAGGCGATCGTCGCCGGAGCGGTCGCCGGGGCCGTCACCGGAGCGGTCGCCGGTGCGGTCACCGGCGCCGGGGTGGGCGGGGTGCTCGACACGGTCACTGCCGGTGAGGTCACGGGCGTGACGGTGTTGGTCACGGTCGACGAGCATCCGGCGGACGTTGTGCACGTCCCGTCGGTGATCGTCGCCGTGTTGGTGATGGTGCCGGTGGCGGTCGAGGACACCAGTGCGGCGAAGCTCGCCGTGGCGGTGTCGCCGGAGGCCAGTGTGACCGTGAAGGTCCACGTGCTGCCGGTGGGGTTGCCCACGGTGCAACTGTCCGAGCTGGCCGTGACGGCACAGGTCGGGTCGCCCTGAACGGTCAGCGAGGACGGCACGACGTCGGTCACCGTGGCGCCTCCGGTTGCGCTGCCCACGTTCTTGATGGCCACCGTGTAGTGGATCGTCGAACCGGGCGGGACCGCGACCCCGTTTCCGGGCGTGTCCGACTTGGTGACGGTGAAGTTCGGCGCCGTCGGAGGTGCCGTGACCGAGAAGCACTCGTCATTCTCGATGGTGCCTGCCATGTTGTCGGTCGCGGCCGAGTAGTTGGAGCCGGCGCTCGGTGTGTAGGCCGCAGCGAAGCAATAGGTGCCGACGGCCGTCGGCGTGAAGCTGACCGACGTGGCCGTCGAGTTGAGGCCCGAGCCGGGGGTGAGGGCCACCGGAGCGGACCCCACCTGGGTGCCGTTAGGACAGAGGGCGGCCGCCGAGCCGGTCGAGCACTCGGTGAAGGTCACCGTCCCGGTCGGCGCGCCATAGCGCGAGTTGCCCGTGACCGTCGCCGTGTCCGTGACGGACCCGCCGAGGACGATGGAGCCCGCGCCGGAGGTCGAGGCCGACTGCTGCGTCGCGACCGTCGGAGGAGCCAGGCCGGTCGGGTGGACCCCGAAGCACTCGGGGGTCTGACTCCACACCGGGTAGTAGTTGACGACCGAGTTTGCAGGCTCGTACAGCGTGTAGAAGCAGTAGGTGCCCACGCCCGGCGGGGTGTACGTGGTCGGCAAGAGGTTGTACGTGGCCGAGGTGTCCGTCGTCGAGGACGGGGTGCTCACCGAGCCCACCGTGGTGCCGCCATCCGTGTACGTGCAGGTGGCGCTCGACGTCGGCGATGACGACGCCTTGCAGACGGAGAACGTGACCGTCCCGTAGGGCGTGCCGCCGCCGTAGACACCGTTGACCGTGGCCGAGTCGCTCCAGGACTGGCCCACCGTGGGGTTGCTGGGCGACACGAGTGTCGTCTGGATGCCCGGGTAGGCCGGAGTCACCGAGAAGCATTCGGCCGGTCCGGACGCTGCGAGGTACGGCTCGTTAGCGAGGGGCGCGTACGCGGTGTAGAAGCAGTAGGTGCCGACGCTCGTCGGCGTGTACGAGGCAGCCAAGGAGTACGTCGACGAGTTCCCGGTCGACGACGTTGGGCTGGCCGTGGTCCCTACGAGGGAGCCGCCGCTGCTGCAGGTCGATCCGGAGGCCGCCTGGCAGACGTAGAAGTTCACCGAGCCGGCGGGAGCCGGACCGCCGGCGCTGCCGGTGACCGTCGCCGAGTCACCCCAACTGCTGCCGATCGTGTTGCTCGACGGCGCAACGAGGCTCGTCGCGATGGTCGGCGTGGCCTTCGGCCCCGAGCAGCCGTTGGGCAGGTTCAGGGCACCGAGCGTGGTGCTGAGGACGCCCGAACCCGGCGTACCGTCCGTCCACTTGGACGTCCAGTTCACGCTGAGGGTGGAGCTGGGGGTCAGCGCCGCCAGCTCGGCGGCCGTCAGCGTCTGGGTGAAGGTCTGCGACACCGCGCCGGTCGCCGGGGTGGCGTTGTTCTCCGGGGACGCCCCGATGGAGAGCGTCGGCGTGCTGAGAAGGCCCTGAGTCGTCGCCAACGTGCCCGTCTCCGACTCGCTCCAGTCGTTGTAGAGCGTCCAGGTGATGGTGGCGCCCTCGCCGTAGCCGGGCGCATTGCAGGCCGCGGTCACAGACTCGAAGTAGTTGTCGTGGGCCGAGGCCTCGGTTGCGAAGACGACCAGGCCGGCGACGGCCAACGCCGAAGCCAGAACACCCATCGCCCCGCGACGAAGCCTCAGCCTCGCGCGGCCGCTACGAAGAGAAACCCGATTAAGCCATGATGGTTGCATACCGCCTAGTCCTTCCACTTTCGCCACAATTCGCCCGTCACGTGCACCAACAAGGGCTATTTCTTGATTGTGAGCTGCTTTTTCATTGTAAACACATCGATCCTACGTCGCCACAATTCCGCTCAAGGGAGGCTTGGGTTCTGCCGATATACGGCGCCCTCCCGGCCCCCCTCCGGATAAGCGTGTCTGCAAGGTAACCCGGCGGCCCCGTCCCTGGTTAGGGCTGAACGGCTCCTCTTCTATGTGCGTTCCTTGTGAAATCAAATTCCTGGGCTCCCAGGACGGGGCCTGCCGACGATCTGATCGTGAGAACTCCCGTCGGGACCCCCCTTTTGGGTCGTCCGTGGGCGACGTTCGCCATGTGCCGGTCTCTCACCGCCTGGGTCGTGGAGCGACCTGACGACGTCTCGGGCGTCGGCCACCCCGACTCCGCTCATCGGCTTCCTGTCACCAGGCCGTCACTACCGGCCGGCCACCAACAGTCACCGACGGCGGTCACTTCCGGTCTGAGGTCGGCGAGCCCGTCGCCGACCTGCCGCCCCGGCGGCACCGGACGAGGCTCACCACTCGGGCCGTCGGCGCCGGCCGTCGACCACTCGACGAACGGGTGGGCCCGTTCGAGAGCGTCAAGCCATCCTCGGACCACCGCCCCGCCATGCATAGCTCCCGACCTCTCGCCAAGCTTCTTGTGATCGTGATGCCGTCAGGACAACTCAGGGCGTGGGCCCGTCTTGCGAACGAGGTGACGGGCTCGCGAACAAGTTGACGGTTCCAGCTCGGAGATCACGCGTTCCACTCTCATTCCGACTGGACCAGACCCCGACGCCACGCTCATTCCCGATGCCTGTCGGAAATGGTCCATCGGAAGCGTGGTGAACGGGACCTCGACGCGACGACCCGGCCGTCAGAGGTTCCCGCCCCACCGGCGACCCGATTCCCTCACCTGCAGGGCGCGTCGGGCACCAGCCCTCAGCCCGTACGACCCTCCTGATGTCCACCAAACAACTGGACCAGTCGGCACGGAGCGCTGGCGAGATGCTGGAGGTGGTCCAGGACGCCGCCCGACTCCGCCAGGCGCGCCGTTTCCGAGTACCGCGCCAGCCAGACGAGGTCGTGGACAAGGCTGGTCCGTACCCGGAGGAGAACCGGTAGCCGGTCGTCCAGCAACGGGATCCTGCAGGCCGGAGGGAGCGCAGGGTCCGGTGCATTGCCCGGGTCCGAGACGGGACTGCGCTCGGCCTCCTCCCCCGTCGTTGCGCCCGGGCGGGGTGGCTCCGGACCCTCGGCCGGCTCCCGCCAGGTCTCATCGGGCCCTGATCGCGGGTCCAGTTCGGACGGCGTCATCTCGTCGTCGACGTCGTCGTCCCCTGCGGCCCACTCGTCGGCGAACCCGTCCTCGCCGGCGCCCGTGAGGCCGTACCTCTGGGTGGAGCGATGCTGTCCGACGATCCGGCAGGCGCGCCGCTCCGAGATGCCGTAGTGGTCCACGAGGTACGCCACTGCCAAGCGCCGGCGGGCGGCGCTGGGGATCTCGCCCTGTGTGAGGTCCTGCAGCATGGAGATGTCCTGTGCCTGCTCCTCGATCACCCGCCTGAGCCGCGCCCGCTCCTCGTCGAGCTCCCTGAGCCGCTTCGCTTCGTCCTCGGACAGCGAGCCGTACCGCGTGCGCCAGCGGTCGTAGGTCTGGTCCGTGATGCCCAGTTCGCTCACCGCGGCCGACACCGACATACCCTGCTCAGTGAGACGCTCCATCTGCCGCAGGGTGGCGACGATCTCCTCGACGTTGCGTTTGCGCGGCGGCACCGTGCCCCCTACCGCGCCGTTCCCGCGGCGATGCGCCGGCACCGGACCGCTCCAGAATCATCCGTCACCTCGTGGCGAACGCCAGGCGGCGCGGCCGAACACACGTCATCGCGACGTGCGTAGCGCGCGCCGAGCCGCAGAACGCCGCCACGGCGGACGCTGGAAGGGTGCACCGGCATTCCTTTCGCCAAGTCCAGAACACCACCTGCCCGGCATCATCACCTGAGCCGACCGTAGCCGCCCAGTCGATGGCGCCTCGTGGTGCGCAACGGGTGCACAACTCTCTCAGGTCAGGCACGGGCGCGTCGGGAGCACCGACGCGGCATGACCGCGCTCCGGGCACAACCTCGCCACACGCCCCTTGCTTCCTGTCGCCGTGCGGCCCCGCCCGCCTGCCCGGGGGACGGCGCGTTCAAACGTGGTGGGCCAGCGCCTCGTCCCAACTGGTTCCGCGCTCGAGCAGCGGGCGGAACCCCATGAGCTGGCGGGGCCGGCCGAGGGCCATCACGGCGCGCAAGCGGCCGGCGCGTCCGAACAGCGCGACGAACTTCCCTTCGGAGAGCGAACCGGCGACGATCTCGACATCGTCGTCACCGCGAGGCGAGCCGATCACCTGGAACCGGATGTCGAACTGGTCCGACCAGAAGTAGGGAACCGGCGTGAACGATTGCGCTGCGGCGCGTCCGACCAAGAGGGCGCGGGCCGAGGCCATGCCCGCCTGCGCCGCCACCTCCCAGTGCTCGATGCGGATCTGCTCCTCTTCGCCGTCGTGCCGCCACAGCCAGTTGGCCACGTCACCGGCGGCCACCACACCGTCCGCAGCGAAGAGCTTGTCGTCGCACACCACACCGTTCTGTATCGACAGCCCCGAGTCCGCCAGCCAGTCCGTGCACGGCGTCACGCCGATGCCCACGACGACCACGTCGGCCGGCACCGTCTCGCCGCCGCTGAGCTCGACCACCAGCGGGCTCGCAACGGCGCCCTCTCTCTCCCCACCCTTGCGCACACCCAGCACGGACGCGCCCGTCCGCAGGTCCACCCGATGCGCGGCGTAGAGCGACGCGCAGTGGCTGCCCAGCATCGGCCCCAGGACGTTGCGGAGCGGGATGTCAAGAACCTCGAGCACGGTCACCTGGCAGCCCAAGGCGGCGCACGTCGACGCCACCTCGGCCCCGATGAAGCCGGCCCCGATCACGACGACCCGCGTCCCGACCGTGGCGGTGACCGCGGCCCGCAAGGCCAGCGAGTCGTCGAGCGTGCGCAGCGTGAACACGCCGTCACGTTGGCTGAGCCCTTCGGTGGCGGGCAACGACCGTGGTTTTGCTCCGCAGGCCAGCACCACGGCGTCCGCCGTCAACACCTCGCCGCCCTCCAACTCAATGGCCCGTCGCTCCGCGTCGAGGCGGATGGCCCGGCGTCCGAGCACCTCGTGCAGGAGCAGCTCGCTGGCTCGGTGCCGGTCGGCCAGCAGCGCCTTCTCCGGCGGCCACGTCCCGGCCAGCACCTGCTTCGACAGCGGCGGGCGGTCGTAGGGGAGGTGCGGCTCGTCGCCCACCAGCGAGATCTTCCCCTCGAATCCCTCCCCCCGCAGCGTCTGGGCGGCCCGGAGCCCGGACAGGGCGGCGCCCACCACGATCACGCTGCCGTCGGCGGCCAACCCCTCTGCCGACGCCGACGAGCCCTCCGGTGGGCTCACCACCCGAACATGGCCATCCACTCTTCGGCGGAACGGGGCCGGAACACATAATTCAGTCGCCGGGTGTCACCCATGCTCTGCGACGGATCCGCCGAATACAGATGGCCCGGGAAGAGGATGGCGTCGTCGGGCACCCGGGCCAGGCGGGTGTGCAGTGACTCGTACATGGCCAGCGGGTCCGAGCCCGGGAAGTCGGTCCGCCCACATCCCTCGAGGAAGAGCGTGTCGCCGGCCACCAGCCGTCCGTCGACCAGGAAGCACTGGCTGCCCGGTGTGTGCCCCGGGGTGTGGATCAGCTCGATCTCCAGCTCTCCCACCCGCACCACGTCGCCACTGTGGTGGCCGACCAGGTCGGCCGGGCCGACCCCGGTCGTGCGCTCGACCCAGGGGAGCTCGTCGCTCTGGACGTGGACGGGCACCTGGACGATGTCGAGCAGGGCGCTGATGCCCTCGAGCTGCCAGCCGCCCATGGCCCCGCCCAGGTGGTCGGGGTGGAAGTGGGTGCCGAGCACGCCGGTCAGGCGCATGCCGTCGGCCTCCACGATGTCGACCAGGTCCTGCACGGCGTAGGCCGGGTCCACCACCACCGCCTCACCCGTTTCGCGGTCGCCGATGAGGTAGGCGAAATTCACCATCTGCCGCGCCATCATGTCGCCCCGGGCAAAGTCGCGGCCCGACAGCAGCTGCTTGAAGTACACCCGGTCGCCCGCGGCGTCAGCCATCACTCGTCTCCCTCTTCTCGGTCGGCGTCGGCCGCCAGCGCATCGAGCCGCGGCACCAGCTCCTCGACCTGCGCCCGCGTCTGTCGCAGCCGCTTGTCGAGCTCGTCGATCAACGCGGTCGCCCGCTCGAGCCGGGCCACCAGCACGTCGACGTCGACCTCGCGCTGGTCGAAGAAGCTCACGATGGCATCGAGCTCGCGGCTGGCCTCCGTGTAGCTCAGCCTGTCCACCGGCACCGGTTCGTCGGTCTCGGTCAATTCGATCCTCCCACTGGTCCGGTCTGCTCTGTCGCCTCGACCCGGCTGTGCACGGAGCCGTCGGCCAGCCGCGTCACCAGCTCCTGCCCCGGCGCCACGTCCGCTGTGCTGCGCACCAGGGAGCCGTCGGCTCGCAGCGTCAGTGTGTAGCCGCGCTCGAGCTGGCGGTCCACGTCGTAGGCGGCCAAGAGCCGGCGCCAACCGGCGTGCTGCTCGGCCACGCGGTCGACGTGTCCGATGCTGCGAGAGCCGAGCCGGCCGGCCTGGCCGCGCAGACCGGTCTGGCGTGAAACGAGGCCGATGAGCGAGGTGCGGGTCAGCGCGGACGCCTTGGTCCCGAGCCGCTCGCGGTGGACCCGCAGCTGGTGGCGGGCCGCGGTGGTGAGGCGGCCGCGCGCCTGCGCATCACGGGTCTGCGCATCGGCCAGCAAGGAGGGGACGCGCCGGGCCAGCAGGCCGGCC
>DATNLP010000182.1:0-7498 GCA_035602795.1 Acidimicrobiales bacterium
CAGGGCCTGGAGCAGCGCGTCCACGTCCTCGCTCGTGGTGCCGAGCCCGCAACTGGCCCGCACGGCGCCGGGGATGCCGCTCCGGTCGCCCCGCCGGACCGCGGCGCGCGCCTGGTCCATCCCGTCGCGCCCGACGCCGAGCAGGCGGATCAGGTAGGGGTGGGCGCAGAAGCAGCCGTGGCGGACCCCGATGCCGAACTCGGCGCTCAGCCGGGCGGCCACCAGCGCGTGGTGCATCCCTTCCACCGTGAAGGCGGCGACGGCGAGGGTGGCGGTGTCGCCGCCGCCCGCCGCCGCGTGCGGCCCCAACACGCGGACGCCCTCCACTGCGCGCAGTCCTTCGAAGAGCTGTTGGGCCAGCGCGGACTCGTGCCCGATGACGGTGTCCCAGCCGATCCGCTCCAGCTCGTCCATGGCGGTACCGAAGGCCACGGCGCCGACCACGTTGGGCGACCCCGCCTCCTCGCGCTCGGGCGGCTCGGTCCAGATGACCTCGTCCAGGTCGACCAGGTCGACGGCGCCGCCGCCGGCCAGGAACGGGTCGCCGCTCTCGAACGACGACCGCGGCCCGATGAGCGCGCCGGACCCGAACGGCGCGTACAGCTTGTGCCCGCTGAAGGCGAGGTAGTCGGGGCCCGGCGGCAGCGCCCGGTGCGGCGCCAGCTGGGCGGCGTCGAGCAGGACCGGCACGCGGCGCGCCTGGGCCTCGGCGCAGATCTCCTCTACCGGGGGCAGCCACCCGGTGACGTTGGAGGCGCCGGTCAGGGCCAGGAGGGCCGGGCGGCGCCCGTCGTCGAGCACGCGCACCACGTCCTCGGTACTGAAGGTGCCCTCCGGGCCGCACTCCACCCAGCGCCGCCGGGCCACCCGCGCCCAGGGCAGCAGGTTGGCGTGGTGCTCCACGACTGTGGTGGCGACGACGTCGTCGGGACCGAGCTGCAACCGGTAGGCCAATTGGTTGATGGCCTCGGTCGTGTTGCGCACGAGCACGACCACGTCGTCACCGCCGGCGGGACGGTGGGCGAAGCGGTGCACGCTGTCGCGCGCCGCCTCGTAGGCGGCCGTGGACCGGCGTGACTTGTACCCGGCCCCACGGTGCACGCTCGAATACCAGGGGAGGAATTCGGCCACGTGATCGGCCACCACCTGCAGCGCCGGGGTGGAAGCGGCGCAGTCGAGGTCGCGGTACGGCCGCTCCTGGCCGTCCACGCAGGGGACCGCAATGTGCGCGCCCACCAGCGTCGCCACGGCGTCCTCTGTTCTCACGGCCGTCACAATAGGGACCGCGGGCAGCGCCGAGGTACCCGCCCGGCCTCCCGGGCCGGCTCCGCCTCAGGCGGCGCCGACGCCCCGCCGAGCGGTCAGGGCGACGATGTCGTCCGAGCTCCGCTCGTCGGACGTCATCGCCTCGATCACGAAGTCGGCCACCGGGCCCGGCCCGCTGCTGGGCGCCGCGCGCAGGGACATCTCGAACCTCCCGAACCGTTCGTCGAGGAAGGAGCCGCGTCGCTCCACCGATCCGTCGGTGAACATGACGAGGCAGCCGTCGTCGAGCTCGAACCTGTGGTCCTTGTAGCGGCAGCGCTGCACACCGAGCGGCGGCCCCGGCGGCACCGGCAGCTCCAGTGCCTTGTCGCCGTCGACGTGCAGCGGCGGTGGGTGCCCGGCCGAGGAGAACGTGATGGTGCCGTTCGAGCGGTCGAGCACGCCGACCAGCACGGTGGCCAGCCGCTGCTCGGCGCCGAGGAGGCAGAATTGGTTGAGCCGCTCGAGCGCCTTGCCGGGCGACTGCTCCTCGCGGACCAGCAATTCGAGGGTGTGGCGGTGGCGGCTCATGACTTTGGCGGCGCCGAGGTCGCGGCCCTGCACGTCGCCGACCACCAGCGCCACCAGCGAGTCGGTGATGGGCACGACGTCGTACCAGTCCCCGCCGACCTTGACGCCCACCGCATCCGGCAGGTAGCGCGCCGTCACGTCCCAGCCGTGAATGGAGGGAATGGCGTCGGGCAGCGGCTGCCGGGCCTCGACGGCGTCGCAGGCCGCCAGGGAGAGCACCGGAGCCGGCACGCCCGGGGCCGGTAGCAGCAGCCAGAACCACACCGTCTTGCCCGGACGGCCGCGGCGCACGTCGATCCCCCACGCGTCGGCCAGCTCGCGCACAATGTGCAGCCCGCGGCCGTCGGACGACTCGGTATCGGTGTCCTGGGGCACCGGGAAGCTCTCGGCGGCGTCGCTGACGGCGACGCGCACGTGGCGCCCGTCAGCCGCGACGTCGATCGCCACCTCGAAGTCGGTCGACGCGTGTTGGACGGCATTGGTCGCCAGCTCGGAGAGCATGAGCGCGGCCGTGTCGGCCGATTCGCCGCAACCCTCGGGCAACAGCGAGAGCAGGAAGTGACGCGCCTCGGCCGCCGAGGGCGCGACAGCAGGGAACCGCCTCGAGGCGTGTGTGGCTCCCCCACTGACCGCGCCGACATCGCGGTGCGCGGCTGCTGGGCTCCCACCGTTGAGCGGTTGGGCGCGCATACCGGTTGCATCCACTAGTTCCCCCGCTGAGCCACCCCTAAACCGCCGGAAACCGCCCGCAACCTACGTAGCCACCCCAATTCTGCTCACGAATCCCTCGCGGGCGCTACCCTCCGTCACCATGGAGGTGCGCTACGAGTCCGAGTTAGCCGGTTCCGCCGCGGTCCTCGAGGACGTCGACCGTGCCCTGGACCGCCTGAGCGAGGGCACCTACGGGGCCTGCGAGATGTGCGGCGCGCCGATCGAGGCGGCCGACCTCGAGCGCGACCCTATCCGCAGGGCGTGCGAGCTGCATCTGGCATTGCAATAGGCGGGAATTAGGCCCGGCCGTTCGGGGCGGAGCACCCGCCGCCCGCGCTCAGCGCAGCCGCCCGGATCGGGGGTTCAGCCCGCGAGCTTGAAGCCCTTGGCCGCGTCGAGCCGGGCCGCCACGTCGGACCAGTTGACGACGTTCCACAGGGCGGCGAAGAAGTCGGCCTTCACGTTCTTGTACTGCAGGTAGAAGGCGTGCTCCCAGGCGTCGAAGACGAGGAGCGGGATGGAGCTCTGGCCGATGCTGCTCTGGTGGTCGTAGACCTGTTCGACGATGAGCCGGCCGGCGAGGGGCTCGTAGGCCAGGACTCCCCAGCCCGAGCCCTGGATGGTGGACGTGGCCTGCGTGAACTGCGCCTTGAACTTGTCGAAGGAGCCGAAGTTCTCGTCGATGGCCGACCCGAGGGCCCCGTCGGGCTTGTCGCCGCCGTCGGGGCTCTGGTTGTTCCAGAAGATGGAGTGCAGCACGTGGCCCGAGATGTGGAAGGCGAGCGTCTTCTCGAGCCCCACGATGGAGCCGAAGTCGTCCTTGTCGCGCGCCGCGGCCAGCTTCTCGAGCGTCTGGTTGGCCCCCGTCACATAGGCGGCGTGGTGCTTGTCGTGGTGGAGCTCCATGATCTGCGCCGACACGTGGGGCTCCAGCGCGGCGTAGTCGTATGGCAGGTCGGGGAGGGTGTAGTCGGCCATGGTCTCTCCTCAGTCGTGGTTGCTCTGCGTGCTGGACCATACCCGAACGAGCCGCCGCCGGAACCAGAGCCGCGGCGGCGGCGCGGGGCGGGGCAACCCCGGCGCGGACGGAGGCGGCGGTACGCTTGCAGGAGTGAGCACGGACCCGACGGATCGCTGGCTCGATCTCGGGTCGTTCATCCGTGAGCAGCGGGCCTCGGCCCGGCTGTCGCTGCGCCGGCTCTCCGAGCTGGCCGGCATCTCCAACCCCTACCTCAGCCAGATAGAGCGCGGGCTGCGGCGGCCCTCCGCCGAGATCCTCCAGCAGATCGCCAAGGCGCTGCGCATCTCGGCCGAGACGCTGTACGTGCAGGCCGGCATCCTGGAGGCACCGCAGGGCACGCCCGACCTGACGCGGGCCATCATGGCCGACCAGCGCATCAGCGAGGACCAGAAGCAGGCGCTCGTGCGCATCTATCTCGCGTTCCGCCGGGACTACGAAGACGAGCACGGCGAGCAACGGGGGTCTGGCCCGAAAGGCGCCGCCGCGGCCGAGGGGGATCAGGGTGCCGACGTGGCCGACCGTGACGAGGGGGCCGGGGCCGAGACGCCACCCTCCGACCGCGTCGTCCCTGCCTGAGCCCGGGCCGGTGCCGGCTCCGGGGTCCCGGAGCGCAATTCGGTGCTGCCGGTAGGCTGCTCAGCGCCATGCGCCGGCTCGCTGTCCTCTCCCTGCACACCTCTCCACTGGCCCAGCCGGGCACCGGCGACGGTGGTGGCATGAACGTCTACGTGCGTGAGCTCACCGCCGCACTGGCCCGCAGCGGCGTCGCTTGCGACGTCTTCACACGGGCCTGGTCCGGGGACCTGCCGCCCGTGGTCGACCTCGAGCCGGGGCTGCGGGTGCACCACGTGCCCGCCGGGCCGCGCCACGCCGTCCCCAAGGAGTCACTGCCGACCGTGGTGGACGAATTCACCGGCCGGGTCCTCGAGGCCATGGCCGACGCGGGTCAGGCGGAGGAGGGCGCCGAGCTGCCCTACACCTCCATCCACGCCAATTACTGGCTGTCGGGGCTGTCCGGGCACGTCATCAAGCACGAGCTGAATCTGCCCCTGGTGTGCACCTTCCACACCCTGGACCGGGTCAAGGCGGAGTCGATGCCCGAGGAGGTCGAGGCCGACATGCCGCACCGCCGGGCCGAGGCCGAGGCGTCCATCATCGAGTGCTCCGACGCCGTGCTGGCGTCGTGCACGGTCGAGGCCGAGCAGATCGCCTCGCTCTACGGCGGCGAGCCCGGGCGCATCCGCATCGTGCCGCCCGGGGTCGACCACGCCTTCTTCGGGCCCGGGCACCGACCCCAGGCCCGGCGCGCCCTGGGCCTGCCGCTCGACGGTCGGCTGCTGCTCTTCGTCGGGCGCATCCAGCCGCTCAAGTGCGCCGACGCCGCCGTCGAGACGCTGGCCGAGCTGCTGGCCGACGGCGGGGAGCCCTACCGGCTGGTCGTGGTGGGCGGGCCGAGCGGGCCGCACGGCGAGAAGTCCCTGTCGGCCCTGCACGACGTGGCCGACGCCCGGGGGGTGCGCGAGCACGTGCACTTCATTGAGCCGCAGCCGCACGAGTTGTTGTCCTCCTATTACCGGGCGGCCGACGTGTGCCTGGTGCCCAGCCGGTCCGAGTCGTTCGGGCTGGTGGCGTTGGAGGCGGCGGCGTGCGGCACGCCCGTGGTGGCCTCCGCCGTGGGCGGACTGACCACCCTGGTTGACCACGGCGTGACCGGTCTCCTGGTGGACGAAGCCGAGCCGGCGGCCTACGCGGCCGCGGTGCGCTCGGTCTTCGAGGAGCCGCTGGCGGCAGAGCGGCTGTCCACGGCCTCGGTGTTGCGGGCCCGGCGCTACACGTGGCGGGCGGCGGCACGGGCGCTGGTGGAGCTGCACGACGAGCTGGCCGCCGGCCGCCTCGTCGAGTGCGGCTGACCGCGGGCCGGCCGATCCCGTAGTGCCCCTGGTCGATCTCCCCGAGGAGGAGGAGATGGCGGCCGCCGTCGCCTGCATCGACCGCTGGGCCGCCCGCGAGCTGGCGGCGGAGGGTTTCCTGGTGGCGGCCGAGCGCCAGGAGGTGACCGACCGCACGGCGTCGTTCCGCTGGTACCTCAGGTTCAAGGGGGAGGAGAAGGACTTCATCACGGTCTGGTTGACGCTCAAGCAGCGCACGCTGCACCACGAGGCCCAGTTCATGCCGGCGCCCGAGGCGAACAAGTCGGACGTGTACACCTACCTGCTGCGGCGCAACAACCATCTGTTCGGCATGTGGTTCGCCCTGGGGCCAGAGGACGCCGTCTACCTGGTGGGGCGGGTACCGGCCCGGCTGGTGGACGACGACGAGCTCGATCGCATCGCCGGCGGGTCCGTCCTCTACACCGACGAGCACTTCCCGACCGCCATGACGCTCGGGTACCCGTCGACCTACCGCCGGCGCCCCCGGCGTCGCTGAGCGGTCGCCCGGGGTCCCTCCCGGGGCTGGTGGCGAAAACGCTCAATCGCAGGCGTGCAGCGCGGCGGAAAGGGTCCCGCTGGAGCGGCCGGCCGCTGCTCGACCGTACCAGACGATCACCTCGGTCGGCCGCACACAGCGGGTCGAGCCTGCGCTCGGTAACGTCGCGACCGTGTCGAGCCTGGTCATCGTCGGTGGGGGAAAGATGGGGGGCGCGCTGCTGGGCGGGCTGTTGCGTTCGGGCTGGGCGACGGCGGACGACATCACCGTGGTGGAGCCGGTGGCCGAGCGGCGCGCCGAGTTGGCCGCCGAGTTCCCCGGGCTGCGCGCCGTGGCCGGTCCCGAGCCGGGACTGCTGGCCGAGGACGGCGAGCACATGCCCGGTGCCATTCTGGCCACCAAGCCCGACGCCGCCGAAGGCGCCTGCCGTGCTCTCGGCCTGACCGGGGTCACCCGCCTGGTTTCCATCGTGGCCGGCCTGCCGTGCCAACGGCTGGAGGCCGCGCTCGGGGGCGAGCCCGCCGTGGTGCGGGCCATGCCCAACACGGCGGCCCTGGTCGGGGCCGGCGTCACGGCCATCTCGGGCGGGTCGTTCGCCACCTCACAGGACCTGGCCTGGGCCGAGGACGTGCTGTCGGCCGTGGGGACGGTGGTCCGGCTGCCCGAGCGCCTGCTCGATGCGGTGACGGGCCTATCGGGGTCCGGACCTGCCTATTTCTTCCTGGTGGCCGAGGCGCTCATCGAGGCGGGCGTGCAGATGGGCCTGACCCGCGAGGTGAGCCGCACGCTGGTGGTCGAGACGATGCGGGGCTCGGCCGCGCTGCTGGCCGAGACGGGCCGCGACCCCGAGTCCCTACGGGCCGAGGTGACGTCGCCGGCCGGCACCACGGCGGCGGGCATCCGGACGCTCGAGGCCCGGGCGGTCCGCTCGGCCTTCATGGAGGCGGTGGCGGCCGCGACGGAACGGGCCCGCCACCTCCAGCGCTGAGCCGGACGAGCCGAACCGGGACCGGGACCGAGAGCGAGAGCGAGAGCGACATGGCCGAGACGACGCCGAGCGATCCGGACCCCGTGCGCACCGTCTTCTTCCTGTCGGACTTCGGGACTCAGGACGAGTTCGCCGGTGTCGTGCACGCCGTGATCGCTGCTCGGGCGCCGGGCACCACCGTCATCGACCTGACGCACCACACCCCGCCGTTCGACGTGCGTGCCGGCAGCCACACGTTGGTGCGGGCGGTGCCGCATCTCGGCCCCGGGGTCGTGCTGGGAGTGGTCGACCCGGGCGTGGGTACCGACCGCCGCGGCGTCGCCATCGAGATCGCCCTGCCCTCCGGCAGGACCATGTACTTCGTGGGGCCCGACAACGGGCTCCTCGTCGCCGCGGCCGAGTCGGTCGCAGAGGCGCCGATTGCCCGCGTGGTCGAGCTGGAGCGCCACGCCCCGTCGCCCGAACGGGGCGCCACGTTCGACGGGCGCGACCTGTTCGCGCCGGCGGCGGCGGCG
>DATNLP010000183.1:0-3197 GCA_035602795.1 Acidimicrobiales bacterium
GTGAGCCGCCCTCGCGGCCAGTCGACGTCGAGGTGCGGGGCCTGGGGCCGAAGTACGGGGCGGCTAACATGCTGCGGACGTGCCGTGACCTCTCGGGTCGGCCCGCAACGATGCGGCGCCCGAACGACCAGGTCTCAGTCACCTTCTTCTTCGCCATGACCGACATCTCCCTGCGCCTGCGGTGGACGGCCCCGTGACCTCGCGCACGGGCTCGTCGAACCAGGAGGTCTCCGTGGCGCCGGGCGATCCGTCGCACGAGGTGGCCGTCTTCGAGCAGCTCTTGCGGAGCGAGGAGCGCGCCGGCAGCGGTGAGGGACGTCCCTTCTTCGCTCCCTTGGTGTCCTGGCTGGTGACGACCCTGCAGCCGGCACTGACGGTCGAGCTGGCCCCGGGCGAGGCCGCCTCGCTCCCCTGGGCCGTCGAGGCGGCCTGCGAGGCCGCCACCGACGCGCGCGGTATTGCCGTCCGGCTGCCGCGTCCCGACGCCGGCGGGGACGTGTTCCGCTCCTGGGTGGACCGTCGCACCGAGCGGTTCGGGCGACGCGTCGAGAGCCACGGCGACGAGTCGGCCGCGCTGACCGCGCTGGCGGGCGGCCCGGGCATCGACCTCCTCCATATCTCCCTGTTCGACCTGGCCGACGGCGAGCCACCCGACGTCGGGGGCTGGGCCGACCTCGCCACCCCGGGCACGACCATCGTCGTGACCTCCGCCAACGCCGACGCGTCGTCCGTCTTCGCCCGGACGGCGCAGCTCCTGGCCGACCGCTATCCGGCGGTCCGGGTCCCCTTGGGGATCAAGGGTCGGGCTCTGGTGGCCCAGGTTCCCGTGGACGGCGCCGCGCCCGCCATCGACGTGCTGCGCAACGCACCGGCCGCCATGGCGGGCCTGCTGGCGCTGGAGCAGGTCGAGCCCGTCGAGCTGGTGGGCGAGGAGCCGCTGGCCCCGGCGGACGCGCGGGTACTGGTGGGCCGGCTGCTCGAGCACCAACAGGTCGAGCGCGAAGCATTCCTGTCCGCCATGCGCGCCTACCGGGAGCTCGCCTCGCACCTCTCGCTCGAGCTGGCCGGTGCCCGACAGGAGCTCGAGTCGGCCCGACTCGAGCGTGAGCAGCTGCTGCACGACTTCCTCGACCGTCTCGATGTGCTCTCGGCCAAGATCTCGACCTCGGCCACCAGGTACACCAAGGAGATCGAGGAGAAGGACCGGCTGCTCGAAGACCGCCACCAGCAGGTGTTGGCCTATGCGGGTCAGGCCGCCGACGCGCGGAGCGTGGTCGACGACATGCGGGTGTCGAGCTCGTGGCGGCTCACGGCCCCGCTCCGGCTCCTCTCTCGCCTCCTGGCCCGCCGGCACCAACCGGACTCCGCGCCCTAGCCCTGGCGTCTCCCTTGGTCCCGACAGCCGACCCCTTCCACGCCAACGTCTCGGTCATCGTCCTCAACTACAACCGGGCCGCCATCACCCTCGAGTGCCTCGATGCGCTGGCCCGTGCCGGCAGCGACCTCGTCAAGGACATCATCGTGGTCGACAACGGCTCGGAGGAGGACGAGCTCGGCCTGCTGCGCCACCGGCACCAGAAGGGCGACTTCACGCTGGTCGAGGTCGGGGAGAACCGCTTCTTCGGAGAAGGCAACAACATCGGCGTCGATTACGCCGACACCGACTACATCATGTTCCTCAACAACGACGCCTTCGTGCAGCCCGGTTGCATCGAGGCACTGGCCGGCACCATGCGTGACGACCCGACCGTGGCGGCCGTCGGGCCGATGTTCCTCTACCCCGATGGCCGGGTACAGGAGGTCGGCGGCGTCGTGCTGCCGACCGGCGACGCCGTGCAGGTCGGCAAGGGATCGGTGTGGGGCCCTGATCACTTCGACACGCCCTGCCCGGTCGACTACTGCTCCGCCGCCTGCCTCATGCTCCGGAAAGCCGACTTCCAGAGCGTGGGTGGGTTCGGCTACGAATGGGAGCCCGCGTACTACGAGGACACCGACCTGTGCCTCAACCTCTGGACGCAGTGCGGCAAGGTCATGGTGAACCCGCTCGCCCGGGTCGTGCACGTCGAGAGCAAGACCACATCCGACAGCAGCCTGCAGCTGCACGACATCTCGGAGATCAACCGGGCCCGCTTCGTGAAGAAGTGGGGCCTGTGGCTCCTGGCTCGTCAGACGGGCCACCTGGCCGGCCTGCACGCGCAACAGCGTCCGGCGGCGGCGCCCATTGCGGCCCACCGGCCGAGCGGCCGGCTCTCACCGCGCGACAAGCTCGCCGTGTACTCGTCGTACCCCGTCGTGCCCGGTGGTGGCGAACGGCTCCTGTTCGAGGTCGCGTCCCATTTCGCCGAGCTGGTCGGGACGGCCAACGTCGTGTTCGCCACCGAGCACCGCTACAGCACGACGCGGATGCGCCAGCTCGAAGCCACGTTCGGGCTGGGCCAGGTCGTCGGGGCGACCGTGCCGCTCGACGAGCTGGACGCCGACGACGTCCGCTTCTCCTTGGTCATCGGCAACAACATCTTGCCGGCCGTTCCGGCCTTCGGCGCCCGCAGCGCGTACCACATCCAGTTTCCCTTCTGGGTGTCCGACCAGGTCATCGAGGCCCGGTGGGACTACATGAGCGGCTACGACGAGATCTGGGTCTACTCGGATTTCGTCCGCCGCAACGTCAACGGCCTGCTGCGGCACTACGGCATCGATGCACCGCCGATCCGGCTCATCTCCGCCCACGCCACCTGGCCGGGCGCCACGGCCGGGCTGCCCTGGCCCGAGCGCCGGACCGTCCTGAACGTCGGGCGGTTCTTCTCCGGCGGGCACAACAAGCGCCAGGACGTCGTCATTGAGGCCTTCCGGCGTCTCGTCGACCTGGGCGTGACCGACGTCGACCTGGCGTTGGCCGGCGCCATCCACCCGAGCCCGGAGGGGAGGCGTCGTTTCCACGAGCTGCAGGCGTCCGCCGAGGGCCTGGCGTGCACGTTCTACCCCAACATCGGACGCGCCGACCTGGCCGCGCTCTACGAGCGGTCGGCCGTGCTCGTCCACGCCGCCGGGTTCGGCGTCGACGCCGACGAGTTCCCCGAAATGCTCGAGCACTTCGGGATCACGCCGATCGAGGCCGCCAGCCTCGGGTGCATTCCGGTGGTCTACGGCCGAGGCGGGCCGCTCGACGTCGTACGCCGGCTCGGCTGCGCCACCGCCTT
>DATNLP010000186.1:0-2336 GCA_035602795.1 Acidimicrobiales bacterium
GTCCACTTGCCCCGGTCGACCGAGTCCGGCCCGCCCCGGGCCAACAGCCCCGCCGGTCCCAGCAGGTCCACCGCCAGCTCGGCCAGCGTCTGCGCCATCGATGACCACGACAGCTTGGCGAAGGGGACCTCGGGCCAGTTCTTCTCGCCCTTCATGATCTTCGACAACGCCCGCAGCGACAGCAACCGCGCCAGCTCGATCTCGGTCCACAACTTGGCGATGCGCTCCCGCAGCGACGGGTCCTCGAGCGCATCCGGGTTGACCGAGCGGGCCGCCTCGACCATCGCCCGCAGGTCCGCCGCCAAGATGGCGATCTGCGACGCAATACCGACGCGCTCGAAGCCGAGGGTGCCCATGGCCACCATCCAGCCGGCGCCTTCCTCGCCCAGGCGCCACGCCGCCGGGACGCGCACGTCGGTGAAGAAGATCTCGTTGAACAGCTCCTCACCCGCCATGTCCCGGATGGGACGCACGTCGATCCCCGGCGCCTTCAGGTTGAGGATGAAGGCGGTGATGCCCTCGTGCTTCTTGCCCCGCTCGATCGCCGTCGGGTCCGTCCGCAGCAGGAACAGCCCCCAGGTCGCCAGGTGCGCCGAGGAGATCCAGATCTTCGAGCCGTTCACGACGTACTCGTCGGTCTCGGGGTCGTAGATGGCCGTCGTCCGCAGGTTGGCCAGGTCGTTGCCGGCCATGGGCTCACTGAAGCCCTGGCACCAGTGCTCCTCGGCCTCGAGGATGGACGGCAGCCACTGCGCCTTCTGCTCGTCGGTCCCCCACTGGATGATCATCGGCCCGATCTGCCAGATCCCGTTCGTGTTGAACATGCCCGGCGTGCGGTACTCGGCCATGACCTCGGAGTAGAGGAGCCGCTGCATGGCGTTGATGGTGCGCCCGTTGGCGTACTCGGGCCCCCAGTGAATGGCGGCCCACCCGCCCTTGTGCAGCTCGCGCTGCCACTTCTGCCGACGCTGTTGGCTCGCCTCGCCGCTCAGGCTCGCATCGTCGCCGAGGGACTCGGCTTCGAGGAACGGCGGCAGGTGCTCGTCCAGCCAGGCCCGCAACTCGTCGCGGAACTTCTCGTCCTCGGGCGCCAGGGCAAAATCCACGGGGGAAGGGTACCCGACCACCGTGTACTGTGACGCCAGTGTCAGGGAACGGCGCAGCCCCTCTGACCAGCCCGACAGGGCGCTGACCTCGGCCCCGGGGCAACGACACAGACCGCAAACAAGAGGGCACCGCAGGCCAAGGCAGACCCAGAGCTGACCCCAGGGGAGAGACGTGGACTTCACCTACGACGACGAGCAGCTGGCGCTCCAGGAGGTGGCGCGTACTGCGCTCGAGCGCGAATGCGGCCCCGACGTCCTGCGCCAACTGGCCGAAGACCCGGCCGGCATCACTCCGTCGCTGTGGTCGACGCTCGTCGACCTGGGCTGGACCGGCCTGCTGGTGCCCGACGAGCACGGCGGCGTGGGCGCCGGCCTGCTCGAAATGTGCATCGTGGCCGAGCAGATGGGCCGCATCCCGCTTCCCGGCCCCTTCTTCTCTTCATCCGTCTGTGCCACCCTCGCCGCCCGCGCTCTCGGCGCCAGCGAGCTGTTGGCCGACCTGGCCTCCGGCGCCCGGCGCGGCACCATCGCCCTGGGCGAGCAGGGGCACGGGGAGCCACTCGGCACCGTCCGCACGCGCGCCCGGCGCAAGGGCGCGCAGTGGGTGCTCACAGGCGAGAAGCCATTCGTCGTCGACGGCCACACGGCCGACTGGGCCATCGTGGTGGCTCGCAGCGAAGAGGGCGTGCGCTCCTACCTGCTCGAGGCGCCCGCCGACTCGGCCCGCGCCGAGCTGGAGCTGGTTCCCTCGCTCGACCCCACCCGCAAACTGGCCCGCCTGGTGCTCGAGGAGACGCCGGCCCTGCCGCTCGGACCGGGCGGCAACCAGTCCGGATTGTGGCAGCGCGTGCAGGATGACATCGCCGTGGTGCTGGCGGCCGAGACGACCGGTGCGGCGGACCGGGCTCTGACCGAGGCCATCGCCTATACGTCCGAGCGGGTCGTGTTCGACAAGCCGGTGTCCACGTATCAGACCGTGCGCCACCGCCTGGTCGAGATGTTCCAGCAGGTCGAGATGGCCCGCGCCGGCTTCCAGTTCGCCGCTTGGGCCTCCGACACCGAGTCGCCTGAACGGGCGCAAGCCGCCGCCATGGCGGCCGGCTACGCGGCCGAGGCCGGCGTGCGGGTGACGGGTGACGACATCCAGCTGCACGGCGGGGTCGGCTTCACGTGGGCCAACGACGCTCACTTCCTCTTCAAGCGGGTGAAGCAGAACGAGGTCCTTGCCGG
>DATNLP010000238.1:0-8286 GCA_035602795.1 Acidimicrobiales bacterium
TGCGCGTTCACGGCATCGCCATGGAGGAGTTCACGTTCAGTCAGCCCTCGGTCGGGAAGCTCGCATCGACGCTCCACGTCGCCATCCGCGAGCACCAGCTGGCCCTGCCGGACGACCCGGATCTGCTCGAGGAACTCGCCAACGTCAGATTGCGCGAGGTCAGCACGGGCGTCATGAGGATGGACCACGACTCAGACAAGCACGACGACCGAGCGGTCGCGCTGGCCCTCGCCGTCGAGAAGCTCATGATCTCCAACCCGCCGCAGGGTGCTGCGTTCATGACGTTCTGGAAGAGGGAACTCGCAAAGCGCAGTGACCCCGAGGGCGTTGCAGCACCCGTCACCCCGACAACACTGGACCGCCGACGCCAACGCGAGGCGACCGAGGAACGACGACTACAGCGCAAGCGCCGCCGTTGTCATCATTATTGGTTGCCCCCAGTTGGCGACACCCCGCGCGTCTGTCAGCACTGCGGCGCGTCTCACGACGCGGTGTCCGCATGAAATCAGATGATCTGGTCCAGGGGCGTAATGCTGCGCGCTCCTGCGGCCGTGACGCCGGACGAGGGCCTTCGACCTCGTCCGGTTACACACACGGTGCCAGCGGGAGGGAGGGGCTTTGGTGATATCCCCCCTCCCTCCTGCGGCCCGTGAAGAAGAAAGGACGCCGTAATGGCCTCGGAACTCCCGCCAGTGATTGCCCTGTTCGAGGGGGATTCCTCGGACTTTGACGAAGTGTGCGACGCGATCGAACAACGGCTAGCGGATCTCGACGACTCGCGCGCCGAGCCCGACGTCGGCCTCAACGACGACGACTTCGACGCGGTCTACGACGACATCACGGCGCGCTTCGATGAACTCGACGCCGACCACGCGGACCCCTCGGTCGGGCTCGACACCGACGACTTTGAGGCCAAGTACGCGGAGGTCGAAGGGCAGCTTGCCGCACTGGGCGTTGAGGAACTCGACCTCGACCGTCTCGCGGCTCAGCTCGACGAGGCGAACTCGTCGATGAACGGGGCGTTCAGCCCCAACCTCGGAGAAGACGCGCTGGCGAACCTGCTCGCCCTTCAGACGGCCCTCGACCAGTTGGGCGCGTCCGGGGAGACCGCAGCCGCCGGCCTTGACGAGGTCGGCGCTTCCGCCGACGCGGCGGCTGCTGGGTTCGCCGACGTCGAGGCGGGCAGCCTCGCTGCGATCAGCGCGCTGGACACCTTCGACGAGTCGTCAATTGACATGGCCGAGGCGGCCTCGGCCTACAGCCTGACCATCCAGGACGCGACCGAAAATGTCATTGACTTCGGAACAGCCATCGCCGAGCTGGAGGAGATAGGTCTCGACGCCGAGCTCGGTTTCCAGTTGCTCGAGGGTTCGGTCGTCGACGTCGAGGACGCGATGGCCGACGCTGAGGACGCGGTCGTTGACGCGGAGATCGCCATCCAAGACCTTGAGCTATTGCTCGCGGACGGCGAGGAGGTTCTCCAAGATTTCGCCGAGGGAGTCGACGTCCTCGAACAGGCACTCGGTGCGGGTGGGGGCGCCCTCAACACCTTCATCGAGTACCTGGGCACCGGCGGGAGCATGTTCAAGGAGTGGATCAGTGGTCTCTCGGCTATGGACGTCATCGTCCCCGCTCTCGTCGGCGCCCTGCTTGCGGCCATTCCGACCATCGGTGCCTTCGTCGGCGAACTCGGAGCGCTATCGGCCATCGGTTTCACGGGCCTTGTCGGCGCGGGCGCCGTCATCCTCGGCATGGCGGGGGACTTCTCCGTCCTGGGGGACGCAGTCAAGGGCGCGCTGAGTTCCTACGAGACCGCGCTCAAACCCTTCACCAAGCCGATCGAGAACGACTCGATCCTGCTCATCGCCGACGCCTTCAAGCAACTCGAGCCGATAGCGGAAAAGACCGCCCCCTATATCGAGAAGATCATCGAAGACTTTGGCAAGGACATGAGCAGCCCGAGTTTTGAAAAGTTCATCACGTGGGTGGGCAACAACGCTGGGCCCGCGCTCGAAACCGTGACCGACTTCATCACTAACGTCGGGAAGGCACTCGCCCAGATGGGCGAGACCGGCCAGCCCTTCATCGACATGATCGAGAAGGGGCTCGACTCGCTCGGCAAGGACCTCGACAAGTTCTCGGATTCAAAGACCTTCAAGGACTTCATCGACTGGTTGGTCACCAACGGTCCCACCGTCGGCCACGACCTCGAGTCCATCGGTGACAGCTTCGGAAAGATCTTCGTCGCGCTGACCCCGACCGGTCTGACCCTGCTCGACGGATTCACACATGCCATGTCGATGATGGCGGACGTGATGCGTCCGGTCGGCGTGGCGCTCGACGCCTTGGCCAAGGGTTTCGACAAGATCCCGCAGCCAATCAAGGACGCGATGGGCGATCTAGCCGGGTTCCTCACCGGCATTAGCGCCCTCGCCAACATGGGCCCCGGGATCCATGAACTTGAACAGCTTTACAACACGTTGCACGACGTCGCGAGCGCCGCCCACGACGTAGAGAGCGCCTTCAACTCCATCCACTTGCCCAGCTTCCTGGGTGGGGGTGGAGGTGGGGGCGGCGTCCTCAACGAGTTATACAACCTCTCCGGCCTCCCGCACCTTGCGGGGGGAGGAGAGGTGGTGCCCGGTCAGCCGTACGTCGTGGGCGAGCACGGCCCAGAGCTGATGATCCCCTCGCTTGGCGGCCAGATGATCCCCAACGATGCCCTCGGCGATCTTTCCGGTGGTCTCTCCCACCTGCTCTCGACAGGCCCGGAACTCGGCGCGGCCGACCTCGGCGGCGGAGGCGACTCCTACCACCACAGCGGCGACATCATCGTCAATGGGAGCAACCTCAGTGCCGGGGAGGTCGGTAGCGCGGTGGCTGAGGAAGTTCGGAAGAGGATGCTTCGGCAGGCACGCCAGCAGGGTCAGCGCGGCGGGGTGCTCGGCAGTTACGCGGGGTCACGGTGAACGCGAGGCGGCCAGCGCCGTCTCCAGGGGGGTCCGGGAGGGGAACAAAGGTGGCGCCGGCCGCCTCGCGTCCAGGGAAACGTAGGCGTGCAAGCTGTGTGAGGGCTGCGAGTGGCGTTACGAACTCATGGCGGTTCCGTTAGTGCGGAACGGCCCGGGGCCAAACCACCGGCTCCCCGGGCCGTTCCTGCCGGCCCCGACCCGTCGTTACCAAGAGGCTTCGGGAGTTCAGACGGAGGGCCGGGCTTTCGTGGCGTTGTCTATCAGCGCGGTGTGTCAACGCGATTGCGACTGCATTGCGGATTCGCTCGGCTTTCTGACTGGGCGTCAGACGCGAAGCGACCCCCGACCGAAGCCGAGGGCCGCTCGCACATGCGTCCCGGGCGTGTGTACACCCTGAACCCGAAGCCTACTCCTCCGGTGGTCGGCGGGTCCTGACCAATCCCGTTACCTCGGCGAGCAGCTCGTCCATCTCCTCGCGGATCTCTTCGAGACTCAGGTCGTTGATGTCTCGCCAGATCCCGTCCGACAGGGGTACACGTGGCTTGGTGCTCACCGCGGAACACTCCGTCCGTCATCCTTCTCTGCTTGCCTCCATGACCACGCCTGGTCTGCCGCATATCGCACGGCCTCGGCCAGCGCGGCCATACCAACTGGGTCGATCCAGTTGTGCTGAGCGACGAAGCGGGCTATCTCGTCGGGCTCGCTGAACAGGTCTCCCTCGTTGCCCGTGCCCGGGTCCAGGTTGCTGATGATGTCGGCGACCAGCGCCACGGCGTAAGGGACGCCCATGCCCTCAACACCGAGCAGGCGATCGTGCGCAAGAGGCTTGTCCTTGAACTCGCACCAGCATTTGTCGGCGGACACGACTTTGACTTCGGCGAGGATAGTCATGCCGGCACCTCACCTGCTCGCGCCTCCAGCGACGCCCTGAGATCGCGCCGCCCATCCTCGAGCAACTCGGTCAGCGCGTCTCGCAGTCGTTCAGCCTCCTCGACCGTCAGCTGGAATGGCTTCTCCGGGCCGACGAGCGAGATCGTGGGTCTTATGGCCCCGAACTTCTGCAAGAGGGACACGTTCAACCTGGCTGGTATCGATGCCAGTTCACCGTGATCCCACAGGGCCTCGGAGCGGAGGGGCTCAACCAACGTCAGCACGAGGCCGTGGTCGTCGTCGCACGGCGCCCCGTCCTCGAAGTTGAACTCATTGGCGTAGTGGCGCTGATCCGTATGTCCGTTGCACCACACCGGGCACCGGCCGATTGCCCCACCGCTTTCTGCCGTTGCGGTCATGCCAGCACCTCCTCGTTCTGCTTCAGCTCATCAAGGCCCGACGGACCGTCGGGCTCGGCACGCCCAAACCATCCGACAAAGGTGGTAAGCCAGTTCTCTCCCTTGGTTGCCCGGCAGCGCAGGACCCGTGCCCGCATCCGCGCTTCTTTGGTGTCCTCGGTGGCGAGCTGGTCTGCCACCCGCCGGTCCTCAGCCATGAACGCCCGGAGACTTGCAAGCTGCTCGACATAGTCCGTCGGTATCCACCGGCCGCTCACGTCCTGTACGAGCGGGGGCGTCTTGACCCGCTCTGCCGTTGTGGTCATTGCTCTCTCTCCTCTGTTCGTGCACACGGTCGTGTGCACCAGCTACCATAGGACTGCACACGGTCGTGTGCAACGGTTTCGAGCAGGGTGCTCGGTTAACTTTCCGGCGTGGCCAGGAGGGTTCAAGTGACTGATCTCGTAGGAGCAGCCGAGATCGCCGGCCGTCTCGGGATCAAGCAGGCCACGACCGTGCACGGCTGGCGTCGGCGCCACAAGGACTTCCCCCAACCCGTCGCCGTCCTTAGGTCGGGCCTCGTCTGGGCATGGCCCGATGTCGAGAGGTGGGCGAAGGCGACGGGGCGGGACGTTCGGGCGTGAGCGATTCCGGGTCCGGCTCCGAAACTGAGGACATTGAGCAGGCGCTCCGGGTGCTCAAAGCATTGGTGTCCGACTACACCGCACTCCCAGAAGTTGAGCCCCTGGGAGCGCAGGACGAGGTCGCTAATGCCATCCAGACTCTCGGAGGGGGGGCGGCCGGATACGGACGATTGCTCAATGGCCTCATCACGGTGACCGTGTCGCTCCTCGAAGAGATCGCCGGGCTTACCGGGGACTCGACAACAGACGTGATCGCAAAGCTCCATGCCCGCTGGGTCAATGACGACGAGGCGGACAGTTGGGACGCCTGAGCCGCCCAGCTCGAGCGCAGGAGCCGCCGAGCGGCCCGGCGTGGCTGCGGGTGCGGATGCCTGGTCCTCGTGGTGGCCGTGATCGCCCTGCCGGCACTGGCGACCGCCGTGGTGCACACTTGAGCTGAGCGGGCCTGGCGCCCCTCCGGTCCCGACCCTATTGTTTCCGCCCGATGATCGGCGTCCAAGCGGCCTTTCTGGCCAATGCGGCTCAGGGTGACCCGTCCGGGTTGGTTTCCTCTCTGGGAGGTTTTATCGACACCCTGTTTGGACCCCAGCTGCCAGTTCGCCAGCAGGTCTGGCTTGTTGGGCGGCTGACGGTCGATGAGGAAGATGCCATCGCTGCCCACAATGTCGTGGTCCTTGTCGAGCACCAGGACGGTACTGAGCAGGTCGCCCGAATCGACATCCCCCTCCCTGGCGCTACGGTGGACAGGGTCGCTCAGTTTGACCACGAGATGCCTATCGGGGTTCCGCTGGCGGTTTTGCTCCCGTTGGAGTTCCGCCGACTCGGTGTTTACCTGGTGCGCATCGTCGTGGACGGGGACGAGATCTGGAGTCAGCGTCTCAAGATCAAGACAACGGTTCCCCAACTGTGACATGGCGGTCAGCTTTTCGAAACACGCCCGAGACCGAATGGCAGAGCGTGAAATCACAGAGGAGCAGGTCAAGCTGATACTCCGTCGACCGATCGGCGCCCCCCAACCCGGAAACCGGCCGGATACTCTGGAGCTACGCGGCATGTTAGGAAATAGGACACTTAAAGTATGGGTTGACAGTGTCGACGTGGAACGCGTCGTGTCACTGGCTTGGAAGGACGAGCGGAGATGAGTTGGACCTTTGATGTCGAGTCTCAGTCCCTCTACGTGAGATTGTCGGATGAGGCGATCGAGGGGCAGATTGAGCTGGACGACGGGACGATCGTCGACGTCGATGCTGAGGGCAACGCCGTTGGCGTCGAAGTGCTGCGGGCGTGGGCGCAATGGGACTTCAGGGCCGTTGCCGAGCGATTCGAGCTGTCGGAGGATGCGGCAAAGTTTCTGGAACTGCTCGCGGTGACGGTAGGGAACATGGCGCCCCCTCGCCAGACCGTCCCAAATGAGATGACCGAACTCGTGCAGGAGCGACCTTCGAGCAGCGCCAACGCCCTGGACCTCGCTCTGGCATAAGCGGCCCGAGCTTCACGCGGCCACCTCAGTAGCCCAAACCGGCGGTGGGTTTGGTCACAACGTTGGTCACAGACTCCGCATAATCGCTCCGGATTAGGGACCACCGCGGTCGGGCAACGGAGTGTCGTACAGGCCGGATGACCAGGGGACACCGGAATCGGACCCACTTGGAACCACGAGCCCGGCGGGAGTTCGAGTCCCGCTCCGGGCACGGTGTTCTTCCGGCTCAGCAGCGGTGCAGAGGTTGCCGAAATGTCTCGGTGGTCGCAGTTGTGCGGAGTGGGGGAAGCGTCCCGGCGCACGGCGGCCGCCTACTCATCGCCGTCTATTCGGCGGGCGGCTTCTCCTGAGGCCACTTCAGTCGCTGCCAGATCCGTGGCGATGGCATACCCCTCGACGACCTTTCATTCGGCTTGGAGGAGGCTCGCCGGTCGGATCCGGGCGGCCACGATGGCCGGGCCCGCGGCCAACAAGGTGGCCACGACGAGGGTTCCGAGAGCGATGGCACCGATCTCGCGGAGCGTCACGACCGGTACCGGTACCACGCCGAGGTAGTCGGCGAAGGCCCGCCACACGAGTCGGCCGATCGCGATCCCGAGAGGTACGCCGACGACGAGCCCGATCAGGGCCACGGTGGTGGTCTGCCAGAGCACAGTGGAGGCCACTTGCCGACGAAAGAAGCCGAGGGACTTCAGTAGCCCGATCTCCTGGCGTCGACGGGTGATGCTCACCACCAGCACGTGCAGGAGCGCGGCCACGCCGAAGACGATGAGGACCGATCCCAGGATCACAGGGAAGTTCACGTCCTCCCCGAAGTTGACAAGATTGGTCGGCGCCATCGGGAGCCCGACATCGCCCTCGTAGGTGGCGACCAACCTGTTGAACGCGGATCGTCCGGCGGCGCTCGATGCAGTATCCACGAGGATCACGCCCGCGCCGCTGTAGGTCTCGTCGATGGCACACACACTGGGCGCCGTCCCCGGCGCACAGTGGGCACCGAACCCGGCGAAGTCGAAGACGGCGCCGGTGCCCAGTCCCCCGGTTCCGAAGTCGGGTGGGAACGATGCGACTCCGACCACCCGATATGTCGAAGTCCTAGTCCCACCGTGCGCATTGGGCACTGACACCCGTACGACCGAGCCGACGTGGGCCCCAACTTCTCGTAGCGTCGCCGCCCCCATCGTGACCTCGTCGGGTGCGTCGGGGAGCCGCCCGGTGATTGTCGTCAAGAGCAGCGACCCTCGGATCGACTGTCCCGCCAAGGCGGCCACGGTGTGGCCGTTGATCCTGACGTCGCCCGAGAGGCCAGCCGTGATCCCTGTGACGGTCCGTTCCCGCTCGATGTCGTCAACCAACTGCTCGGCCTGAGCAGGCGTACCAGCGCTGTTGACGCTGATGTCGAGATCGAAGCGCTGCCCGTAGAGAGAGGGCGTCGTAACCAGGTGGGTGAGGCTGGACCCAAAGACCGCGGTGGCACACAGGGCGGTCACGGCCAGGATCGAACCCACGAGGGCGGAGGCAACCGGAACAGTGGAACGGCCGCCACCGCGTTGGAGGGCACGGCGAACGCCGATCAGTGTGCTGGGGGATGCACCCAATTCGGCCAGAAGGCCGACGGTCCGAGAAGGACGTTGCCCGCGGTTTCGGCCGCCGGTTCGGGCCGTCCTCACGACTGAGACAGCGGGCCAGGCCCCCAGAACCAGGAAGACGGCCAAGAACACCAGGCCTCCGACCAGGAGGGCCCAGGTATCGAAGAAGAACCCGTCCATCGGTTCGGCGAGTCCCGCCTCACCGACCGGCGTGAGGCTCGACAGTCCGAAGGCCAGGAGTACACCGCCGACGACGCCGGCCACGCCGATCGCTGCAGTCCTGGCCAATCCCGCCAAGAAGAGCTGTCGGCCAGAGACCCCCAACGTGCGTAG
>DATNLP010000241.1:0-2062 GCA_035602795.1 Acidimicrobiales bacterium
GCGTGGTCGGTCCGGGTAGGCCCGCAGCAGACCAGGCAGACCCCGGGTCCGGGGGTCGGCACCTGGTAGGGGTCAGCCGGGGGGAGCGGGCTCGGGGTCGGGTCGATGAAGGAGAAAGGTCCCCGTGGCCCGGCTGACGAGCACGCCGTCCGGGTCCCGCACCGTCGCCTCGCCGTAGGCGACCTGCTTGGCCAGGCGCGCGACCTCGCCCCGCATGACGTAGGGCTCGCCCTTCATGGCGGGGCGCATGGTCTCGGTCTTCATCTCGAGGGTGCCGCGGGTACGGGCCTTGGCGGGCAGGGCGGCGTTGATGGCGAAATTCATGCAGGCATCGAGCAGGAGGGAGTGGACGCCGGCCTGGGTGATGCCGTGCGGGTTGCACGCCAGGTCGGTCGGGGTAAAGGTTCCGATGGCCCAGCCCAGGTCTTCGCCGTCGACGCCGTAGCCTGTGAAGGCGCCCCCGACGACCTCAATGATGGGCATGCCGCCATCGCCCAGCCAGCGGTCCATGTCCTTGGGCCGGCCCCGGCCGCTGTCTGCCATCGCCGGCAGACCCTAGCGGTCCGGCGGCGGCGCCAAATGGTGCTCGGAACCCCGGCAGGTAGAATGGATGGCGTTCTGAACCGGCAGGGAGCGGCCCGCCGGAATTGGAAGGAGACCCATCATGACCACTGCCGTCATCGTCGACGCCGTCCGGACCGCCGGCGGGAAGCGCAACGGGAAGCTACGGGGCTGGCACGCAGTCGACCTGGCCTCCGAATCGCTCATGGCCCTGGCTGAGCGCAACCAGCTGGACCCGGCGTTGGTGGACGACGTGATCATGGGCTGCGTCATGCAGGTCTCCGAGCAGTCGCTCAACATCGGCCGCAACGCGGTGCTGGCCGCCGGCTGGCCCGAGTCGGTGCCGGCCACCACCATCGACCGCCAGTGCGGCTCGTCGCAGCAGGCCGTGCACTTCGCTGCCCAGGGTGTCATGGCCGGCGCCTACGACATCGCCATCGCTGCCGGCGTGGAGTCCATGACTCACACTCCGATGGGCGCCTCCGTGGTACGCGACTTCGGGTTCCCCTTCGGCCCTCGCATGATGGCCCGTTACGCCGAGAAGGGCGGCCTGAAGGGGCAGGGCATCGGCGCCGAGATGATCGCCGACCAGTGGGGCATCTCGCGCGAGGAGCTCGACGCCTTCTCGGTGCAGAGCCACCAGCGGGCGGCGCGGGCCACCGAGGAGGGCCGCTTCGAGAACGAGATCATCCCGGTGGCCATCAAGGACGAGGAGGGCAATGAGACGGGCGACCTGCTCATCTCCGACGAGGGCATCCGGCCCGATTCGACGGTGGAGGCCCTGGCCAACCTGAAGCCCGCCTTCAAGGAGGACGGCAAGGTCACGGCCGGGAACTCGTCGCAGATCACCGACGGATCGTCGGCCGTCCTGATCATGAGCGAAGAGAAGGCCAACGCACTGGGCTTACGCCCGCGGGCCCGCTTCCACGCCTTCGCCCTGGCCGGAGTCGACCCCGTGACCATGTTGACCGGGCCCATCCCAGCCACCACCACCGTGCTCGAGCGGGCCAAGCTCACCATGGAGGACATCGACGTGGTGGAGATCAACGAGGCCTTCGCCTCCGTCGTGCTGGCGTGGGAGAAGGAGCACCACCCCAACATGGAGATCGTGAACCCCAACGGCGGCGCCATCGCGCTGGGCCACCCGCTCGGCGCCTCGGGCGGCAAGCTGCTCGGCACGCTGCTCAACGAGCTCGAGCGCACCAGTGGCCGTTGGGGGCTGCTCACCATGTGCGAGGGCGGCGGGCTGGCCAACGCCACCGTCATCGAGCGGCTGGGGTAGGCCCGGCCCGGCCCCGGGATGGGGCCGACGGAGAGCGAACGGGGCGGCCCCGCCAAGGGTGGGCGCGCGGCGGCGCGGCTAGTGACCTGAGTCAGAGATCCGCTCGCAGTAGTTCGCCAGGGTGTCGAGGATCTCATCGGCGCTCTTATGCCAGACGAATGGCTTCGGGTCCTCGTTCCAGTTCTCCACCCAGCGGGTGATTGACGCCTCGAGTTCTTT
>DATNLP010000243.1:0-10693 GCA_035602795.1 Acidimicrobiales bacterium
CCCGCCCGGCGTAGAGGACGCTGGCCATGCCGGCCGCCACCGACTCGGCGTACTCCTGCCCGAGCTGGGACGTGCCCCGGGTCACCACGTCGAATCCTGGCGTCGTCGACGCGCCCGGGTCCACCACCGGGACGAGGAGGCTGTGCAGGCGCAGCTGGTCGGCCCGCACCGCCACCCCGCCGGCCAGGTCACCGTTGGTCACCGCCGTCTTGACCGCCTGCTCGCTGGAAAGCGTCACCACCGTAATGCCGTGGGGCAGCTGGCTGGCCCGCTCGGCCGACGCCAGCAGCTGTGACGAGGCACCGGACACGCCGATGCGGAGTGCCGTGGTGGAGCTGGCGCCGGCGAAGGAGAGACCGAGGACGGCGGACATCAACAGCGGCGCCGCAATGCAGCCGATGAGGACGGAGCGATCGCGCAGCCGCCGGCGCAGCTCGTTGAGCGCGATGACGCGGATCAATCCCGCAGCTCTTTCCCCGTCAGACTCAAGAAGACATCTTCGAGGTTGGGCGAGCGGACTTCCACGCCCGTCAACTCCACGTTGTGCTTGGCCGCCACCGCGACGACCGCCGGCAACACGGCCGGCCCGTGGTCGGTCGTGAGCTCGAGGTGTCCGTCGATCTCCCGCACGTCGTGCACGTTGTCCAGGGCGGAGCAGGCTGCAGCCAGCTCGTCCAGGCTCGCCGCGTCGCACTCCAGGTGCACCTTGTCGCGTCCCCCATGCGCGCTGATCAACCCGTCGGCCGTGCCCTCGGCGACCAGCTTGCCGTCATCGATGATGCCGATGCGGTCGCACAGCTTGGCCGCCTCCTCCATGTAGTGCGTGGTGTAGAGGACGGCGATGCCCAATGCGCCCACCGTCTCGAGGATGGCGTTGCGGCTCTGGGGGTCCACGCCGACGGTCGGCTCGTCCAGCACCAGCAGCTTGGGGCGGTGCAACAGGCCGGCCGCCATATTGGCCCGCCGCTTCATGCCGCCGGAATAGGTACCGATGCGATCCTTGCCCCGGTCGGCCAGGCCGACCAGTTCGAGCGTCTCGCGGATGCGGCCCTCCAGCTCCTTGCCCGAGAGGCCGTAGAGCTGGCCGAAGAAGGTGAGGTTCTCCGTGGCCGACAGGTCGGGATAGAGCGCCAGGTCCTGAGGGACGTAGCCGACGGCCCGCTTCGCCTCGAGCGTGCCGGCTTCGTGCCCGTCAACGGTGATCTGGCCCTCGTCGCGCAGGGTGAGCCCGCACAACATGGAGATGGTCGTGGTCTTGCCGGCCCCATTCGGCCCGAGCAGGCCGTAGCACTCCTGGGCGGCGATGGAGAAGGAGACGCCGTCGACGGCCAGCCGCTCCCCGTAGCGCTTGCGCAGGCCGGAGCAGTACAGCATGGGGGTCGAGCCCGGCCCGGTGGCGCCCGCCTCGATGCCTCCGACCGCCTGCTGCATGCACCCTCCTCAGGGAAAAGAGGACCCTCTTTTTGTACGCTAGCAGAGCACGGACGTGCTGGGCGGGTCGGGCCGCCAGCTCAGCTAGGTAGCCATTTTCGGCCTGCCGCCCACCCGGCGGCGACCACCGAGGCCGGAAAAGGGTGTGATGAATTACGTGGAGGTTACGAGCCGTCGGCCAGCCGCAGCGGGTAGGAGGCGGCCGCCAGCTCGACGATCTCCTCCTTGTCCTCGGCGAGCAAGAATCCGGCGGCGATGGTGGCGTCGAGGGAGGCCCCGAACCGCTGTTGGTACTCGTTCGGCCCTCCAGGGTAGAGGGACGCCAGTTTCCTTTCGTCGAAGGGCTCGGTGGTACCGAAGAGGAAGGCGAACGACTCGCCACCCTGGCCCAGACCCGACATGACGGCGGTGGGTACGTCGACCCAGGGGGTGCGGATGCCGCCGGTGGCGATGCCGTGCTCGTCCTTCTCGAACCCGGTCCCACCGGCGTCGACGTCGAGGCGCGGTGCCATAGGTGGCGGCTCCTCACCTGCCGCCCACCGCGCCAGGTGGGCCAGCGCGGCCTGGGAGACGTAGTGCTGCTGGGGCCCGGCGTTCACCGGTGACTCCGTCCGACCAATGAACAGGTTGCTGGTCGGGCGGAGCAGCTCGGCCAGCCGGGCTCCGCCCAGCGTCCCGTCGTCGTAGCGGCCGGCGACGACCGTGTAGGTGTCGGCGTGCGCCGCGCCGGCCATCTCCCACACGCGGACGCGCTCCGAGTCGGACTGCTTCGCCAACCCACCCCCGAGGACGATCACGTCCGTCTCGCTCTGGAGCACCAGCACGGGCACCCGCACGTCGTCGCGGATGCGCTCGCCCTTGGACGCGATGGCCCGGCGGGTCCCCTCAATTCCCTCGCCCCGGGCACTCGGGAGAAACACCCCGTCGATCGACACGCCGGCCCCCGGCCGCCCGTGCACGAAGAATCCGTCGAAGACCTGCGCGTGGCGGTCGACGGCGTTGATGTACGTCACCAGGCAGGCGGCCGACTGCGACTCTCCGGCCGCCAGCAGTTGGCGTGCGGTGAGGCCCTGTAGGGGATTCTCGTTGGCGGGGAGGCGGAGGAGCTGGCCGACCTGCGTGAACATGTCGAAGGACCAGGCGTCGCCCGGGTGCTCCAGCGAGCTGTACCGGTCGGGCGCCAGCAGCTTCAGGTGGATCCCCTCCGCGAAGCCGCCGCCGTCGATGCCGACCTTCTGCGCCGACACGCCGACCCAGGCGTGTCCACGCGCGGCGACGTGGCGGTGGAAGAACCCCCAGTCGGGCGCGGCGTCGATCCCGGCCGACACGTTGTGCCACTCGACGACCACCGTGCCGCTGAACCGATCGGCATCGATGGGCCGGCGCACCACGAACCGGGTCCGGTAAGGCGCCTCGGCGGCGGGCACCGTGTCCCAACGGCCGTCCTCACCCCGCTCGCCCTGCAGCTCGTACGAGACGGCGGCGCCTTCGACCACGTACTCGGTCTCCTCGTAGCCGAGCGTGGCCAGGTCGTAGTCCCGCATGATGTCCGGCGCCTGGCCCGGGATCTCCTTGAACGAGGCACGACCAGCGTTCGCCATCATCACCCTCCCCTGTCATCGGCAGGGGCGGCTCTCGACCATCCTGCCCTTTTAGGATACTCTTTAGGTGGCCACCAGTGGTTCCAGCGCGGAACCACGCAACCACCGGGAGCAAGGATACGACGTGACTGAAGCTTGGATCATCGACGCGTGCCGTACCCCTCGCGGGATCGGCAAAGTTGGCAAGGGTGCCCTGACCGGCCTGCACCCGCAGGTGCTCGGAGCCACGGTCTTACGGGCGCTGGCCGAGCGCAACGGCCTCGACACCGGTGACGTGGACGACATCGTGTGGGGTACCTCTATGCAGGTCGGGTCCCAGGGCGGGGACCTCGGGCGCATGGCCGCCCTCGACGCCGGCTACGCCATCACGGCCAGCGGCGTCACCCTGGACCGCTTCTGCGGGTCGGGCATCTCGTCGGTCAACTTCGCGGCTGCATCGGTCATGGCAGGCATGGAGGACGTCGTCATCGCCGGCGGCACCGAAATGATGTCGTCCTACGCCGCCAATGTGTCCAACACGCGCTCGCCTTTCCTCGATAGCGGCAACGACCACCTCCGCGCCATCCATCCCCAGACGAACCAGGGTGTCGCCGCCGACGCGATCGCCACGCTGGAGAAGATCGGTCGTCGTGCCGTGGACGCGCTGGCAGCAGAGTCGCAGCGCCGAGCCGAGGTCGCCATCAAGGAAGGTCGCTTCGAGCGCTCGACGGTGCCGGTGCTCAACCTCGATGGCACGGTCGCCCTGGACCGGGAGGAGTACCCGCGACCAGGTACGACGGCCGAATCGCTGGCCTCCCTTCCCTCGTCCTTCGAGGCGCTGGCCGACATCCCGCTCGACGAGAACGGCACGACCTATCGATCCCTCGTTCTGCAGAAGTTCCCCGGTTTGGAGATCACGCACGTGCACCACGCCGGCAACTCGTCGGGGGTGGTCGACGGGGCCGCCGCCCTGCTCCTGACGAGCCCGGAGTACGCCACGGCGCACGGCCTGCGGCCCCGAGCCCGGATTGTGGCGACGGCCAACATCGGCGACGATCCCACGCTCATGCTGAACGCGCCCGTCCCCGCTGCCCGCAAGGTGCTGGCCAAGGCGGGCATGGCGTTGGGCGACATCGACCTGTTCGAGGTCAACGAGGCATTCGCCGTCGTGCCGGAGAAATTCATCCGCGACCTCGACATCGACCGCGAGCGGATCAACGTCAACGGTGGCGCCATTGCGCTGGGCCACCCCATCGGAGCCACCGGCTCGCTGCTCGTCGGCACGGCGTTGGACGAGCTCGAGCGACGGGACGAGCAGGTCGCGCTCATCACCATGTGCGCCGGTGGAGGCATGGCGCCTGCGGTGATCATCGAGCGCCTCTAGTCACGTGCCGGGTCAGATTCCGTGACGTCGCTGCGCGACACGCTGGACTCGGACGACTACGACGAGTTCGCGCTGGTCCACGAGAACGCCGAAGAATGGGAGATCCCCTTCGAGCGGCAGCCGGTCGTGGCGCGGCAGTCGTTCGCCTTGGCGTCGGGTCAGACACTGTCCTACCTGCGCTGGGGTGAGGGTGAGCCAGAGCTCGTCTTCCTGCACGGCGGGGCCCAGAACGGGCACACCTGGGACACCCTGATACTGGCCCTCGGGCGTCCGGCGATTGCGGTCGACCTGCCGGGGCACGGGCACTCGGACCGGCGTCCCGACCGCGACTACGGACCCTGGCAGAACGCCGAGGCGGTGGCCCCGCTCCTGGAGTCGGTGGCGCCCGCCGCCCGGTGCGTCATCGGCATGTCGCTTGGTGGAGCCACGACCATCCGCCTGGCGGCGCAGCGCCCGGACTTGTGCCGTCGCGCCACCTTCATTGACGTCACCCCTCAGATCAACGATCCCTCCCGCCGGCTCAGCACGGCCGAGCGCGGCACGGTCTCGCTCATCGTCGGGCCGCCGGTCTACGACAGCTTCGACGAGATGGCCGACGCCGCGGTCGCCCTGAGCCCGTTCCGGTCGGCCGCCGGCGTGCGGCGGGGGGTGCGCCACAACGCGCGTCGGCTCGAGGACGGTCGCTGGACGTGGCGTTATGACCTCTTCGGCCCTCCGTCGGGCCAGTCGGCGGCCGCGGGCGCGACCCACTGGGTCGATTTCACCCCGCTGTGGGACGACGTAGGCGCCATTACCGTTCCGTGCCTCTTCGTACGCGGGGGCCTCTCCCCCTTCGTGGCCGACGAGGACATCGCCGAGATGCAGCGACGCCTCCCCTCGCTGCAGGTCGTCGTCGTCGACGGCGCCGGCCACGCCGTGCAGAGCGACCAGCCCCTCGTGCTGGCCGAACTCATCCGCAACTTCGCCCTGTAACGGACGCCGGCTGCCGCCGGACCGAGCGCGACGCACTGCGGGTCGCCTGGCGCTGCGCCGGTCTGGACCACGACCAGACCGTTGGCGAAGCGATCGTGGGTGGAGCACTCGCGTTCGCTGTTAGCGCACGCAGAACCCGGCATCGACCGGCAGTGCCACGCCTGTGATCCACTTGGCCTGGTCCGAGACCACGAACGCCACCGCGTCGGAGATGTCTTCGGGTTCGAGGATGTCGATCGGCATTGCGTTCTGCATGGCCGAGATGGAATTGTCGCCTCCCTCGGCAGCCTGTATGGCCAGCGTCATCATCGCTTCGTTCATCGTCATGCCGGATTTGACCCCTGTCGGGTGCACGCTGTTGACACGGATCGACTCGGGGGCCAGCGTCACGGCCAACTGCTTCATGAGGCCGACCAGCCCCGTCTTGGCCGCCGTGTAGGCCACCTGTCCGACACCGGAGCCGGGGCTGGCCCGCAGTCCGGCCGTGGAGCTGGTGATGACGATGCAGCCGCCGGCGCCGCCCGAACGCAAGGTCGGGAGCGCGACAGAGACGGTGTTCCACGCCCCGGTCAGGTTGGTGGCGATGATGTCGCTCCACACGGCGGCGGGGTCCCCACCGTCGCCGAGCCGCACGATTCCGGCGTTGGCCAGGACGATGTCGACCCGCCCGAGCGAGGACATGCCCTCGTCGAAGGCCTTTTGCAGCCCAGCCAGGTCGCGCACGTCGGCCTTGAGCGCTACGACCTTGCGGCCTTCCGCCTCGACGAGCTGTGCCGTCTCGTCGAGCTCGGCCCATGTGGCGTTGGGGTAGTCGATCGAGGGAGTGTCGGCGCAGATGTCGACGGCCAAGATGTCGGCACCATCCCGGGCCAGACGGACGGCGTGCGACCGGCCCTGCCCGCGCGCGGCTCCGGTGATGAATGCGACTTTGCCTTCGAGTCCAAGCATGTTGCTCATTTCTCCTCAGGTGGTTGATGAGTCGAACGGGTGGAACCCGGCGACTACGCGATGCCGACGGATTTGACCCGGAGGAACTCCTCGATACCGAGCTTGCCGCCCTCCTTGCCCATGCCCGAGATGCCTATGCCCCCGAAGGGTCGCTGCACCCGCAGGTTGGCGGCCCCGTTGATCAGCACCTCGCCCGTGACGAGCTCCTCGGCCACGCGCAGGCCGCGCGACAGGTTCCGGGTCTGCACGTAGCCTGAGAGCCCGTAGCGCGTGTTGTTGGCGATGCGGATCGCCTCCTCGTCATCGCTGAAGGGCGTCATGGCCAGCACAGGGCCGAAGACCTCGTTCTGGGCCAGTTCGGAGTCGGGGTCGACATCGGCGAAGACCGTCGGCTCAATGAAGTAGCCGTCAGCCAGGTCGCCGCCGATCCGAGACCCACCCGTCACCAGCCGGGCACCGTCCTTCTGGGCCCGCTCGATCATGCCGAGGATGCGCTCGAGCGCCGCTTCGTTGACCACCGGCCCGGCCAGCACCGCCGGGTCCCAGGGGTTCCCTACCGGTATGCCCTTGGCGACCGTGGCCACGCGGTCGACCATGTCCTCGTAGACGGACTGCTGCACGAGCATGCGGGTGGGGAACGCGCAGCCCTGTCCCGAGAGAACCCCGACGCTCATCATGGTGCCGAGCCCGCAGGCGGCGTCGAGGTCGGCGTCGTCGAAGACGATGTGGGCCGACTTGCCGCCCAGTTCGAGCGTGGCCGGCTTCATCGTGTCGGCACACGCGTGGAGGATCTTGCTCGCCGTGGCGGGTCCGCCCGTGAAGGAGATCTTGCGCACCTTGGGGTGGACGACGAGGGCCTCTCCGGCCGCCGGGTCCCCTGGCAGGATGCTGCAGACGCCGGTTGGGAACCCGGCCTCCTCGACGAGGTCCATGAACAGCTCGGCCGAGAACGGCGTGAGCTCGGAGGGTTTGCAGACCACCGTGCAGCCCGCCGCCAGCGCGGCCGGGATCTTCATGGCCAGCGAGATGAGTGGGCCGTTCCAGGTGATGATGATGCCGACGACGCCGTAGGGCTCGAGAACCGTGTAGTTGAGCTCGCCGACGCCCGAGCCGAAGCTGCTGGAGAGCTCTCCGGAGACCTTGTCCGCCCAGCCCGCGTAGTAGCGGGTCCACTCCACGGCCGACCCCGTCATGCCGCCGACCACCGATGCTGGCGTCCCGTTGTCCATGGTGCCGCGCTGCGCGAACTCTTCGGCGTTGGCCTCGATGAGATCGGCCAGCCGCAGCAACAGCCGCCGCCGCTCCTCCGGCGGGGTGCGGCGCCAGCCGGTAAATGCGGCGTCGGCCGCATTGACGGCCCGATCGACCTCGCCCGGTCCCGCCAGCGGGATCTTGGCATCGATCTGTCCGGTGCTCGGGTCGATATGGTCGTGGATGCCGCCGCTTCCTGTGTCCATGCGCTCGCCGGCGATGTGCAGGTGGACGGCGGGACGGGTTACCTCGGTCACGGGGCCTCCTTTTCAGATTCGATGTCGGGCTCTCAGCATACCGGGGGCGCGACAAATGAGTAGCCTGAATTCGAGCGATGTGAAGGGACCCGACAGGTCGACCGCGAGAACGAACGCTTAGCGGTACTGCGTCTCGCTCTTGTCCCGCGGCGCCGGTGGGGCCGGCGGGTAGTTCCCGATCTGCGTGTAGGACATGCCGTTCTGAATGGCCGCAGTGCGCGTCATGTCCAACGACTCCCAAATGGCCCGGATCGTCCCCTGAATGGCTTTGGGGTTCCGCCGCGCGATGGACAACGCGATCTCCCGGGCACGCTCGCGGAGTCTTTCCCGGGGGACCACCTCGGTCACCAGCCCGAGCCGCAGGGCCGTGTCCGCTGTGATGCGCTCCTCGTTGCCCATGAGCGCCCAACGCAGGACATCGCCGAGAGGAACGCCGCGATCGAGCATCCCCATCGGCTCGAGCGAACTCACAATCCCCACGTTCGCGTGGGGATCGAAGAACACGGCGTCATCGGAGCAGATGATGATGTCGGATTCGTTGAGGAAGTATTGCGCCCCACCTGCGCACAACCCGTGCGCAGCCGCCACGACCGGTTTCCACACCCGGTGGTGGAGCTTCGGAGAGAGCAGTGTCCCCGGGTCGAAGCTGTTCCACACGTTGTCCTTCATGAACCAGCTGCTGTCGCCCTTGATGTCGACCCCGGTGCAGAAGGCCCGATCACCGTTGGCCTGCAGGACGGCGCAATGGATATCGTCGGCATCGCGCACGGTCTCCCACGCCCACGTCATGTCGGACGCCATGGCCTCGTTGAATGCGTTCAGGCTGTCCGGCCGATTGAGCGTGATGGTGGCGACGTTGTCCGCGACGTCGAACAGGATGGTTTCGCGTTCCATGGTTCCGGTCCTCCTGGGGCCTCGATGCCGTGTGGAAAAATAGTACACTCTTTGTTCGGTTACCGGCGTGTGCGGGCTGCACAACATCGCACGCGACCGGGAAGCCTTCAGCGAGATGAGAGAAGAGTCTCCTGCATTCGGCTCGAGGGCGAACAACGCTTCGCCCCTAAGCAGCCGGCCGGGCCGGTAAGGCGCGGGAACAGTTACACCACCCAATTGGCGATCGTCTCGATGTCCTTGAGGCCGTTCGGGCCGACGGGCTGCACGTTCAGCACGGTGACACCCGACTCCCGATACGCGGCGACACGGTCCTTGACGAAGCCGGCATCGCCGATGAGGGACATCCCCGCGACCAACTCATCGGGGACGAGGGCCGCCGCCTCCTTGCGGCTGCCGCCGAGGAAGAGGTCCTGAATCTCGTCGGCCTCCTTCTCGTACCCGTACCGCCGGAGCACGTCGTTATAGAAGTTCTTGCCCTTGGCCCCCATACCGCCGTAATAGAGGGCGAGCATGGGCCGGTCCCGGTCGCGCAATCCGTCGACGTCGTCGCCGATGGCGAGTGACCCGCCGGCAACGATCTCGAGCGGGGGCAGGTCGGCCGACCGCGCCGCCCGGCCCGCCTCGAGCGAGGACCGCCACAGCTCGTGGGCCCGGTCCGGCCAGTAGTGCAGGGGCAGCCACCCCTCGGCGAGCTCAGCCGTCATGGCGACGTTCTTCGGACCGAGGGAGGCGACGTAGATGGGGATCCGCTCGCGCACGGGATGGTCCATGATCTTGAGCGCCTTGCCCAACCCGGTGCCCCTCCCCTCGGCCAGCGGCACCTGGTAGTTGGCGCCCTGGTGTTCGAGGCGGTCGCGCCTCCACACCGATCGGCAGATCTCGATGATCTCGCGGGTGCGAGCCAGCGGGGCGTCGTAGGGCACGCCGTGAAAGCCCTCGATCACCTGGGGCCCGGACGCGCCCAGGCCCAGGACGAAGCGACCCCGCGACAGTTTGTCGAGGCCGACCGCCGTCATGGCCATGAGCGTCGGGGTGCGCGAGTAGAGCGGCAGGATGCTCGACCCGATCTGCGCCCTCCTGGTCACGGCAGCCAGGAACCCCATGGTCGAGACGGCGTCTGCGCTATAGGCCTCGCCCGTCCACAGGTACTCGACGCCCAGGTCCTCGAGCCTCCTGGCATGCTCGGCGAACTTGTCCGGGTCGTCCCGCATTCCTACCGTCGCGCCCAACTTCATGGTCCGGCTCCTCCCGGGACCGCCTGGCCTCATTCCACAATAGAGGATACTCTTTAGTAGCCGCGTCCGTCGCGAGCCACCGCGGCTCAGCGGCGTCACAGTTGCGCTTCAGGCCACGATCTTTCTCTCTCGCAGATCTGCGATGGCCTCGATGGAGTAGCCGAGTTCATTCAAGATCGCATCGGTGTGCTGGCCCGCCAACACGCCGGGCTCGGCCACGGTAGCGCTGCGGGAGAACGACACATAGGGCCGCAGGCGTACGTGGTCCCCAAACGTCGGGTGCTCCACCTCGACCAACATATCCGCCGCTCCGGCGAACTCGTCCGACTGGAGCACTCTCTCGGGGGGCTCGCGATGAGCCACCACGCATCCCACATCCGCCGCCAGGAGCACGTCCTCCCAATGCTGGGCCGGCTTCGACGCAAACACGGACTCGAGCGTCTCGGCCAGCACGGTGTCGTTGATCTCGCGCGACGCCGCGTCGGCGAAGCGGTCATCAACCGCCAGGTCGGCCCCATCCGGCAGCGCGGCACAGAGCGCCTCCCAGTCGCGCTGAGTTGGAGCGGCCAGGTAGATCCACTCGTCCGCCGACTGGTACAACCGGTAGAGGGCCGAATAACCCAGCAGCTGTGGGTCGGCCGCCTGCACGGGCGGTCGCTCCTTGTACTCGACCATGTCATCAGCCAACGCGTGTGCGGTCGACGTCAACATGGTGGTGAGCATCTCCTGGCCCGTGCCTGC
>DATNLP010000262.1:0-2439 GCA_035602795.1 Acidimicrobiales bacterium
TAGAGGGAGTGGAGATCATCCGTGACGTCGGTTGCCGATGTAGCTGTCATCGTCACTACGCCGAGAGTGGACAATGCTGAACCAGAAACCTGCTTGTAGCTTTCCGAGATTCCTTCGAGCTCGGCCGCGGTGATCACGTCCTCGAGGCGATCGAATGGGCGATCCCTGGTGCGCTCGTACACCTCACGCAAGATGGCATCCGGCGGGCTGGAGCGGTTCATCAAGACGACCGCGGCGGTCGCCTCCCTCCGCACATCGTCGTACGCCGCGAGCGCGGCGACGGGGTCGCTGCGATCTGCGGCGAGGCACTCGGCGAGCGCGTGCGCGTCGAGGATGCACTGGCCCGCACCGTTTGAGCCGCGGGGCACCATTGGATGAGCAGCGTCGCCAAGCAGCGTCAACCGACCGTGGCTCCAGCGCGGCAGTGGGTCGTGATCGACCATGGGGTACTTGAGAACCATCTCGGTGGCCTTGAGCATCTCCGGGACGTCCAACCAGTCGAAGTGCCAATCGGAGAAACTCGGGAGGAAGTCCTCCAGTTGACCGCGCTGGTCCCAGTCCCGGCGTGACCGCTGTGGCGTTTCGATCTCGGCGACCCAATTCACAAGCTGCTTTCCCTGACCGTCCACGTGCTCGCGGATGGGATAAATGACGAGCTTGCCGCCGGCCAGCCAGCCGGCCCGGACCATGCTGGCCCCGGACAGGAACGAAGGCCAGACTGAGACACCTCGCCACATCGTCACGCCCGAGTAGCGGGGCGGTCCCTCCCCAGGGAAGAGCTGCTCTCGAACCGCGGAGTTGATCCCGTCTGCCGCCACGATCACGTCGGCCTCGATGTCGACGTTCGAACCGTCTTCGCACTTGACGTGTGCCGTCGCCTGGCGACCGTCGTCCTTCACCGCGACGACCCGGCTGCCGAGCTGGAACGCGTCCTTCCCGAGGCGATCGGTCACCGCGTTGAGTAGGACGCCGTGGAGGTCAGCCCGATGGATCGAGTACTGCGGGTCGGCGTACCCGGCTCCACGTCCCGCCGGCTCGCGGTGGATGAGCTGGCCGAAGCGGTTGAAGAATACGGACTCGCGAGTGAGCACCGCACGAGTCGAAAGGGCCTCCTCGAGCCCTAGCTCGCCTAGCAGGCGGGAGGCGTGGGGAAGGACGTTGATGCCAACGCCCACCGGGCCGAACCTCTCGACGGCCTCGACGATCCGGCAACGTATGCCGACTCGTTGCAGCTCCAGCGCAGTGGTGAGTCCTCCGATCCCGGCCCCAACCACCAACACAGACGGATCGGCTGCGGAACGCAGATTCATGCCAATTAGCCACCTTTCGCCCTGTCGGCCCGATCAGGACCCTCAAAAAAAGATTGGCACTCGGACAACGACGAGTAAACATCGACGCGACTATTTCCGCTGTTGGGAAACATGTGCGAGCGGATTAGGCCGGCCAGGTCAGTGATGTAGCTTCGGTGGCTGTAGGGGGATCCCCCAACTGCTGGCCCGCCCAGAGGGTTGGGACCCGCTGGGAAGTCCGCATTGTGCGAGATCCAAAGGGAGTAGGGACACATGACCACTTTGTTAGCCGATGGCACTGATCTTTTGATTGTCGATGCGGACACGCATCGCAGTGAGCCCTGGGATCTGTGGACCTCTCGAGCCCCCGCTGCCTACAAGGACCGCGTGCCTCAGGTAAAAGAGCTCGACGGAAGTTACCACTGGGTGTTCGACGGAGTGGATATCGGACCGGCCCGCGCTAGTTCGGTGGTGGGTCAGGACATGGTGAAGCACCTAGGCAAAGATTGGCTCTTCGGGCACAATGTCTACGAGGTGGCCGAGGCGTCTTCGCAGGTGAAGCCTCGGCTGGCGTTGATGGACGAACAAGGGATCTGGGCCCATTTGGTGTACCCCAACGCCGTCGGGTTCGGTGGCCAGCAGCTCGGACAGATCGGTGACCTCAAATTGCGGAACCTGGCGGCCACCCTCTACAACGACGCCTGCGCCGAGTTCCAGGCCGACTCGGGCAATCGGCTCTTCCCCATGGCTGTCGTGCCCTGGTGGGACCTGGACTTGGCCCTCAAGGAAATTACCCGGATCAAAGAGTTGGGCCTGGTGGGACTCAACATGATGACCGACCCCCAAGAGTACGGCATGGACGATCTCTCCCAGCCCTACTGGATCCCTTTGTTCAAGGCCATCGAAGAGTCTGGCCTCCCCATGAACTTCCACATCGGAGCCAGTGCCACCCAGCGCAACTACTTCGGTTCGGCGCCCTGGCCCTCCTTTGATGACGACAGGAAGTTGGCCATCGGCTCGGCCGTCCTCTACCTCGGCAATGCCCGGGTGCTGGGTAACTTCATCTACGGGGGAATCCTCGAGCGCCACCCGGCCCTCAAGCTGGTCTCGGTGGAAAGTGGCGTGGGCTGGCTGCCCTTTTACCTCCAGG
>DATNLP010000266.1:0-3270 GCA_035602795.1 Acidimicrobiales bacterium
CGGCGATCTCGGCCAGCCGCATCACCACCTCGAGCCCTTCGGGGGCCTTGACGTCCACGGCGATGTCGAGCTTGCCCCGCTGGCAGCCGACAAAGGGCATGCCGGCCATCCGCATGCCGTCCCCGCGAACCGGCTCGACCTTGATCACTTCGGCACCCAGGTCTCCCAGGATCATGGGACCGAACGGACCGGCCAGGTACTGGCCGAGATCGAGCACCACGATGCCGCTCAACGGGCCCATGCCGGGTCCTCCTCCACCACGCCGGCGTCGACGAGCCGGTCGATCTCGCTCTCGGCGAACCCCGCCTCGGCCAGAACTTCGCGGCTGTGGGCGCCCACGGGGGGCTGACCGCCCCTGATGCCACCGGGCGTACGTTGCAACATGGCCGGCACACCGACCTGCGTCGTCGTCCCCAGCTCGGGATCCTCGACTGTGGCCGCCATCGCGTTGGCCACGAACTGGGGATGGGAGAAGACCTCGGCCATCGGTGTCACCGCCTCGGCCCCGAGATTGGCGTCGTGGAAGGCCTCGATCAGTTCGGCCCGGGAGCGCTGCCGGTAGGCGTCACGGAGTCGGGCTTGGTGCTGCGCCCGCAGCTCGAGGTCGCGGTAGACCGCCATGGCGTCGACCGGCTCCAGTCCCAGGATCTCCTCCTGCGTCCGTGTCGGCGTGAGCCCGTTCATGGTGGCGGCGTGGATCCATTCACCGTCGGCACACTCGAAGAGGGACAGCTGGTGGACGCCGGGCGGATAGGTCTTGGCCATCGTGTGGTGATAGCCGGCGGGCGGACGACTGTGTTCCTGCCAGATCTGCGTCGTGTAGGCCAGCACGCCCTGGTAGAGCGACGTCTGCACGTGCTGGCCCTTACCGTCGGCCTCACGACTGATGAGCGCCGACAACACGCCCGCGGCCAGCAGGAAGCACGCCGCCATGCTCGGGGCGGGGAAGTGCAGGAACACCGGCCCGGCGCGCCAACCGGGTTGCTCGTTCTGCATGCCGGAGAGGGCTTGCACCGTGCCGTCCCAACCGGGCCGATCGGCGAAGCGGTGCCCCGGCGGATAGGCCGGCACGGAACAGAACACCAACCTCGGAAAACGCTGCGACAGCTCGGCGTAGGAGAGGCCCAGTCGATCCATGGTGCCGGGACTGAACGTCTCGACCACGACATCGGCACCGTCGCACAACCGGAGAAACGCCGCACGGCCTTCCTCGGACTTGAGATCCAGCACCAGCGATCGCCGGCTGCGATTCCACACGTGGTATGCCGGCTGCCGGCGGAAGGGATCGCCACCGGGTGGCTCGACCTTGATGACGTCGGCCCCGAGTTCGGCCAACATCAGGACGCCGACCGGTCCGGCCACTCCCCAACTGAGGTCGAGCACGCGTACGCCCTTGAGTGGACCCACCGGCTCGTTGAGTTGTGGCGGGCCATGCCGTTCCAACGGTTCGCGCACCTCGACCTCTCGTTCCGGCAGCGAGACTGCCGACTTCGTTGACCTACTCCCTCGGCAAGACTACAGTTCGGCGCAGCGTCTTGGGCGTGTGCCTAATGGTGTCTCCGGGGGGTGACGGTCAATTCGCCGAAGCGGTCGTTACCATCCGTGTTCTGCTGAACAAGGGGGAGTCGTGCCAAAGCCATTCGTTCGGTTGGGGTTTGCCATAGGCCTGGGTCTCTCGGTGCTGACGGCATCGATCCTGGCGGGTACGGCACAGGTGGGCGCGAGCACCGCCGCCGTGCGGTCCGGCGACACCGCCAGCGCGCCGGGGATCACGCCCACCACCATCAAGATCGGGATCCTGACCGACCTGACCGGTACGGCGTCGTCATCCTTCTCCGACACGCCGGGAGCGATGGAGGCTCGCTTTCAGGCCATAAACGCCGCCGGCGGGATCGACGGCCGCAAAATCACCTGGGTGGTGGACGACACGACGTCGACGCCTACCGGAGCCGAGACCGCGGCGAAGGACCTGATTCAGAACAAGGGCGTCTTCGCCGTCGCCGAGCTCAGCAGTTCCTTCTACGGCGCCGCGCCGTACCTGCAGCAGTCCGGTATCCCGGTCACCGGCGTCGGCCTGGACGGCCCGGAGTGGTGCGAGCAGCCCAATACAAACCTGTTCTCCACGACCGGCGACTGCGCGCCGAACGGTCCGGCCTACGGCGACGGCGGCTTCTACAAGGCGATCGGCGCCACCAAGATCACCTACGTCGAGTCCAACGTGTCGGCGGCGATCACCATGGGCGACAGCGTCTACGAATCGATCAAGCGCGACGGGCTCCAGGCCTGCGACAAGACCATCGTGCCTCTCGGCTCGGTGAACTTCACCGCCTTCGCGTTGAGCTTCAAGGCCGACGGCTGCAACGCCGCCGAGTGCGCCTGCGTGCTGTCTTCGAGCCTGGCCATGGCCACGGCGCTCCACCAGGCGGGGCTGAACAAGGTCAAGATCATCTTCGCCGCTGGTCCCACGTCGCAGATCTACCAGAACGCCCAGGACGAAGCCGCGGCGGCCAATGCGTTCTTCCCGGGCATCGTGTCCTCGCCGACGTACACCAATGCGGCCAGCAAGGCCTACTTGGCCCAGCTCAAGAAGTACGACAGCTCCTATACGGGAGGCATACCGGACCTCGGGCAAGCGAACGGTTGGGCGTCCGCCAACCTGATGGTCGAAGGGCTGCAACAGGCCGGAAAGAACCCGACCAGGGCGTCCTTCATCGCCGGCCTGCGCAAGGTCACCGACTGGACCAACAGCGGCTTGGCCACCGGGCCGGTCAGCTTCGCCCACTTCGGGAGCAACCCGCCGACCCAGTGCTTCTCTTATGTGCAGTTCGTCGACAAGAAGTACGTGCCGTTCCCGGCCGACGGAAAGTCCTTCTGCGGAGCGGCCCTGCCCGGCACCGCCCCCAGCGGGAACAGCTGAGTGATCGGATCACCTGAGGGTCAATAGGGCTCGCCCTGCGGATCCAGGTAGTCGTCGGCCAGGATCTTGTCCCGTCGATAGCACTCGAACGCCTCGTCGGAGACACCGAGGATCTGCTTGTAGACGAACTCGTTGTCCTCGCCGAGGACGGGCGAACCTCGCCGCCACGCTTGGGGAACGCCGCGGTACGGCAGACCCGGGTGGAGGTGGGTACCCACGTCGAGGCTGCGGAGCGGCCGCTGCCAGTCCCGCTCGCGGAGGTGAGGGTCGGCACCGAACATCTCGTCGTCGAGGAGCGGACCGGCGGCCACGCCGTGCCGTTGGAGCGCGTGAAAGGCCTCGTGCGGCGACTG
>DATNLP010000274.1:0-8086 GCA_035602795.1 Acidimicrobiales bacterium
CTGACGGGCCTCGACTGGGGACGCACGGTGCGCGCCGTGCGGGTCAACGGCATCGATACGCCATGGTGCCACGGCGACATCATTGAGATCGTGACAGGGGCGCGTGACTGCGTCGACGTGCTGATCGTGCCCAAGGTACGCTCCGCCCGCGACGTCTGGTGGGTCGACGTCCTGTTGACCCAGCTGGAGACGAAGCTCGGGCTCACCCGCCCGATCGGGCTCGAGGTGCTCATTGAGGAGGCGGAGGGCCTGGCCAACGCGCTCGAGATCGCCCAGTCGAGCGACCGGCTCGAGGCGCTGATTTTCGGGGCGGGCGATCTCTCGGCCTCTCTGCACGCGCGGGTGGACGGCAACTTCGACCCCGTTGTCGACTACCCCGGGGACTTCTGGCACTTCGCCCGCGCGCAGGTCCTCACCGCGGCCCGGGCCGGTCTGGTGGACGCGGTGGACGCGCCCTTTCCCGCCTACCAGGACCCCGACGGCTACCGGCGCTCCGCGCTGCAGGCGAGCGCGCTCGGCTTCGATGGGAAGTGGGCCATCCACCCCGGACAGGTGCCGATCGCCAACGAGGTGTTCTCGCCCACGCCCGCCGAGGTAGCCGAGGCCGAGGAGGCCATGGCGACCTACCGGGAAGCCGAGGCCGGGGGAGTGGGCGCCATCGGGCGCGGCGGCAAGCTGGTGGACGCAGCTCACATGCGCCTGGCCGCCAACACCCTGCACAAGGCGCGCCTCAGCGAAGGATGATCGGCATCCGTTCCCAACCACGAACGGTCGAGGTCGGCGCCAGCTTGATGCCGCGGTAGTCGACGTCCCTCTCGGGCCACCGGTTCAGCATCTCGTCCAACGCCACGCGACCCTCCAGCCGGGCCAGGTGCGAGCCGAGGCAGAAGTGGAGGCCGTAACCGAAGGTGAGGTGCTGCACATCCTGGCGGTAGATGTCGTAGACGTCCGGGTTCTCGAAGCGACGCGGGTCGCGGTTCGCCGAGGCCATGGACACCAGGATCGGGCTTCTGGCCGGCACGGTCGTCCCGTAGTACTCGATGTCCTCGGTCACGTAGCGAGCGGTGGCATGGCCCGTAGGTTCGAAGCGCAAGGTCTCATCGATGACGTTGGGAATGAGGGCACGCTCTTCGACCACGGCGCGTCGTTGATCGGGGTGTTCGGCCAGCACCTTGGCCAGCCACCCGATAAGGCGTCCAGTGGTCTCGTTGCCCGCTCCGGCCAGGACCGAGGTATAGGTGAGGACCTCTTGGCGCGTGAGCGTCCGCGTGGCTCCCGTTTCGTCCTCGAACTCGGCGTTCAGGAGGACGGTCATGAGGTCGTCGGAGGGGTGCTGGGCGCGCCAGTCGATGTAGTCGGCGAACATTTCCCCGTTCGCCTCCGCGTCTTCGACGATCACCATCGGCTTGCCCGGTTTCGTGCGCAGGTTCTCGTCGGTCTTGTTGCGCACGGCAACCTGGTCCTGTTCGGGTATGCCGAGGAGCATGCCGATCACCCGCATCGGGAGCATCGTCCCGAGCTCGGCGATGATGTCGAACCCGTCGGAGCCGACGAGGGGATCGAGGCAGCCGATGCAGTAGCGGCGGACCTGATCCTCGAGCTGGGCCATCCGCTTCGGAGTGAAGACCCGCGACAGGAGTCCGCGCTGGGCCGTGTGGACCGGGGGATCTTCGAACATCACCACACCCTTGGGCAGTGTGATGTTCGCCTTCATGATGTCGAGGATGTCGCTGTGGGTGCTGGTGAACAGCCGCCAGTTCACCAGGGCCTTCTGGACGTCCTCGTGCCGGGAGAGAAACCAGAAGTCGTAGCGCTCGTTGTGATAGATCGGCGCCTCGTCGCGGAGCCGGGCATAGGTGGGGTAAGGGTCCGCGTTGATGGCGACGTCGTACGGGTCGTAGTACACGCTCGAATCGGTCATGACCATGTGCTTGCCTTCGTCTGAGGAGAGAGCACTTGTTCTAACGCAGGTCCGGAGACCCGGACCTACACCAGCCCGCTGCCGGCCCCCCTGACGGAAAGGGCCAGGCAGAGCCCCTCACCATTGGCGGTGTACCGGTCGTCCCAAAACCGATAACGCCCTTCTCATCCAGTGAGAGGCATGCTACCATGAGCGCCGTCACCGACCGGCGCACGAGGACGAGAGGACCCGCATCATGGCGAAATGGCCAAAGCCACCCGAGGGGAGCTGGACCGAGCACTACGGGCTCGGCACCGAGCCCATCTCCTACGAAGATTCCATCTCCCCCGAGTTCTACGAGCTCGAGCGCGAGGCGATCTTCAAGCGCGCCTGGTTGAACGTCGGCCGGGTCGAGCAGCTGCCGCGCAAGGGGAGCTACTTCACCAAGGAGCTCGTCATCGCCAAGACCTCGGTCGTCATCGTGCGCGGTGCCGACGACGAGATCCGGGCCTTCTACAACGTCTGCCGCCACCGCGGCAACAAGCTCGTGTGGCGTGACTTCCCGCGGGAGGAGACGAGCGGTGTCTCACGCCAGTTCGTCTGCAAGTACCACGGGTGGCGCTACGACCTCGACGGCGCCTGCTCCTTCGTGCAGCAGGAGCAGGAGTTCTTCGATCTCGACAAGGGTGACTACGGGCTGGTGCCGGTGCATTGCGACGTGTGGGCCGGCTTCATCTTCGTCAACCTGGCCGAAAAGCCCGAGCAGAACCTGATCGACTTTCTCGGCCCGGACGTGACCAAGCTGGAGAACTACCCCTTCGAAACGCAGACCGAGCGTTGGTTCTACCGCGCCGAGGTCGGAGCCAACTGGAAGCTCTACATGGACGCCTTCCAGGAGTTTTACCACGCTCCCATGTTGCACGCGAAGCAGACGCCGCCCGACCTGTCGAATTCCATGCAGCAGGCGGGGTTCGAGGCGCCGGCGTACACGATCTCAGGGCCGCACCGCCTCGTGAGCACGGCAGGCGTGCATCCCTGGACCCTGCCGGACAACATGCTCAAGCCGATGGAGCGCATCCTGCGCAGCGGGTTGTTCGGTCCTTGGGACAAGCCCGACCTCGACTACGACCAAAAGGCCGCCGGCATCAACCCGGCGGGCTGTGACCCGTGGGGCCTGGACTCCTGGCAGATCTTCCCCAACTTCACCATCCTCGTGTGGGGCCAGGGCTGGTATCTCACCTACCACTACTGGCCGACGTCCCACAACACGCACATCTTCGAGGGCACGCTGTACTTCGTGCCGCCGAAGACGCCCCGTGAGCGCGTGGCGCAGGAGATCGCGGCGGTCTCGTTCAAGGAGTACGGGCTGCAGGACGCCAACACCCTGGAGGCCACCCAGACGATGCTCGAGTCGCGTGTGGTCAAGCGCTTCCCGCTGAACGACCAGGAGGTGCTGTGCCGCCATTTGCACCAGGTGGCCGGCGAGTGGGTGGACGAGTACAAGAAGAGCCGCGAGACGGTGGAGGTGTGAGAGAGATGGCCGAAGCAATGCTGCCGGGCGAATTCTCCGACTTGGAGCCCTTCGCCACCACATGGTGCCTGGCGTCGGAGGCGGAGCGTTTCGCGCAACGCCTGGTCGTTCCGATGGATCAGATGCAGGCGTTCTACGACGCCATCACGGCTCGTTACGAGGACGCCATGGCGTACTGCGACAAGTTCGCGGTCGATGACATGCCCGAGGACGCGACGAACCTGATGCACATGCTGTACTCCATGGTCATGGTGTCGTTCCCGGTCGAGTGCTGGGGCCAGGGCGCGGTGCCGGACACGGGCGCCGCCTATCTCGATCTGCTGGTCGAGCCCGGGCCCTGAGCCTTCAGTCGACGACGGCCAGCACGGCCGAGGCCGAGGTGATGGCCCGGTCGCCGTTGCCTTCGTCGTGGATGAGCAGCCGGACGCCGATGCGCCCGCCGTCGGGCGACGGGTAGGCCGAGCCCTCGACCCGGAAGGGTCCGACCTTGCCGCGGGCGAGAAACATCACGTGCCAGCCCTGGACCTGTAGCCGCCGCGTGCCGGCGAGTTCGGCGGCCAGGTCGACGGCGGCCGTCTCGAGGACGACGTGCTGAGGTCCGATGTGCAGCGCGGCGTCGGGTGAGGCGAACTCGACCGTGAGCGGCGGCAGGACCCAGTGACCGTCGTCCCGCTTCGAGGCGCCGAACACCTGCCACAGGGGCGGGAGGTCGGGCGAGTCCTCGACCTCGAGCTTGGCCTCGTCGACGTCCATGCGCTCGAGGCCCTCGGGCGGCGTCCCGATGGTGGCGCCCTGCCCTTCGATGAAGGCGAGGACGCGCTCGGGGTTGGCCGCGTCGACAATGAGGCAGCGCCCGTAGCCCATGGTCCGGCCCTGGTGGATGAGGCCTGACTCCCGCACCTCGATCGTCCGCACGTCGTACCCGGGGTCGAAGATCTGCACCGAAGCGATGACCGGATTCGGCACCGCCACCATGTCGGCCTGGCAGCCCTCGGGCGACGAGATGGCCAAGGGGGCCACCATGAGCCCACCTGCCTCATTGCGCATGTCGTGGCGGATCCGCACCGTGTTGTCCTCCGGGCCCAGGTTCATGGAGGAGTGGTTGCGCCCGATGTAGCGGTAGCTGAGCAGCCCGGACCAGCGCCGCTGCAGCTCGGAGCGGTAGGCCTCGGTGTCGCCGGCCAGCTCGCGGATGTCGCGCATGTCTGTCATGCGCCCAGCCTCGCGCGTCAGATCGCCTCGTATTCGACGATGACCGTCTGCCCGGACGGGACGGACTGGCAGGTGAGCACCCAGCCCTCCTCGACCTCTTCGGGCGTCAGCGCGTTGTTCGCCCGCATGGCGACGGAGCCTTCCTTCAGGAAGGCCATGCAGGTGGCGCAGTTGCCGGCCTCGCACGAGAAGGGCGGGCGCAGGCCACCGCGCCGGGCCGTCTCGAGCAGAGTGTCGCCGGGCTGGTAGGCCACCTCCACCTTCTTGCCGTTGAGGATGACGGTGACCCGCTCGGGCACGTCCTCGCCATCCGTCGCGCCTCCCGCGGCTTCGGCGGCGGCGTCCTTCTCCTGCTGCTCGACCAGGAACCGCTCAATGAAGATGCGGTCGGTCCCGACTCCCAGCAGCTGCAGCGTCGACTCGGCCAGGTCCATGAACGGTCCCGGTCCGCAGATGTAGAAGTCGGCGTCGGCGCCGCGGGCGTAGCCGACGAACGCGGCCACGTCGTCCTGGGTCAGGTAGCCGCCGTCGGCGTCCAGGTGGTGCCGCACCTCGACCCGGCCGGGATGCTCCGCCCCGAGCCGCTCGAGCACCTCCTCGAATATGACCGAGTCGCGGTCGCGGTTGGCGTAGAGCAGCCGGACCGAGCGATGGGTGGTGGCCAGCACGTGCTTGGCGATGGACATGACAGGCGTGATGCCGCTGCCGCCGCACAGGCCCACCACCGGGCGCTCGGCCCGCTGGGGGCAGAACACGCCTGCGGGCTTGGTCACCTCAATGACGTCGCCGTCCTGGAGGTGGTCGAGGAACCAGTTGGACACCAGGCCGCCGGCGACCCGCTTCACCGTGACGGTCAGGTCGGTGTCCGTCTCGGGCGCGCTCGACATCGAGTAGGACCGGAACTGCTCGTCGCCGTCAATGTGGACGCGGAACGTGCAGAACTGGCCCGGCCGGTAGCGGAAGGTCTCGGTCAGCTCGGCCGGGACGTCGAGCACGAAGGACGCGGCGTCGTGTGTCTCGGTGACGATCTGCTTGACCCGCAGCGCGTGGTAGCCGTGGTCGCGCAGCACGGGGTCGCGGTCGCTCATGGTGTCGGCCAGGCCACCGACTTCGTCTCGAGGTACTGGTCGAAGCCGGCCAGACCGTTCTGGCGGCCGATGCCGCTGTGCTTGTAGCCGCCGAAAGGCATGTCGGCCTGCCCGATCGGCATGCCGCCGTTGACGGAGAAACTGCCCGTGCGGATGCGCTCGGCCACGCCGAGGGCCCGATCGAGCGAGCCGGAGGACACGCCGCCCGAGAGCCCATAGACGCTGTCGTTGGCGATCCGCACGGCGTCATCATCGTCGTCGAACGGGATGACGACGAGCACCGGCCCGAAAATCTCCTCCTGGGCGATGGTCATGGAGTTGTCGACGTCGGTGAAGAGGGTCGGCTCGACGAACCAGCCCTTGGGCAGGTCGGCCGGTCTCCCACCCCCGAGCGCAAGCGTCGCGCCTTCGGCCACCCCCTTCTCGATGTACCCCAGCACCCGCTCGCGCTGCTTGGCCGAGACGACCGGGCCCATGATGACGTCGGGGCGCTGCGGGTCGCCGAAGGCCACCGACCCCAGCGTGGCCTTGAGTATCTCCACCCCCTCCTCGTAGCGCGACCGCGGCAGCAGCATGCGGGTCTGAATGGCGCAGCCCTGTCCGGCGTGGAAGCAGACCTGGACGCCCGACGGGACGGACGCGGCGAAGTCGGCGTCGTCGAGCACAATCGTGGCCGACTTGCCGCCGAGCTCGAGGAAGACGCGCTTGAGCGTCGCCGCGCCCTTCTCCATGATCCGCTTGCCCACGACGGTGGACCCCGTGAAGGAGATCAGGTCGACCTTGGGCGACAACGTCAGCTCCTCGCCGACCAGGTGGTCCGAGGACGTGACGACGTTGAGCACGCCCGGAGGGAACTCCGTCTGCTCGGCCACCAGGCGCCCGAGCCGGGTGGCGTTCCACGGCGTGTCCGGCGCCGGCTTCAAAATGACGGTGTTGCCGGTGGCCAGCGCCTGGCCGAGCTTGTTCAGCGTGACCTCGAGCGGGAAGTTCCACGGGACGATGGCGCCGACGACGCCGACGGGCTCCTTCCAGACCTGGCGCGTGTTGGGATTGCCCCGCCGGTCGACGATGCCACCCATGTCGCTGCGCCACTCGAATTCGTCCATGAGCTTGATGGGGTAGCGCAGCGCGCCGTCCAGCGGGATGTCAAGCTGGTTGGCGTGCGTCGTCAGGCGCGGGCAGCCGACCTCGAGGATCAGTTCCTCGCGCAACTCCTCGCGATCCTTCTCCAGCGCATCTTGCAGCTGGGCCAGGCACTCCTTGCGCCGGTCGCGGTTGGTCGACCAGTCGGTGTCGTCGAAGGCCCGGCGTGCCGCGTCAATGGCCCGGTGCATCTCTGCGTTCGACGCCTCGGCCACCGGGCCGAGCACCTCCTCGGTGGCCGGGTTGATGTTGTCGAACGTCCGGCCCGAATCGGCTTCGATCAGTTCCCCGTCGACGAGCATCCGCACTTCGTGGCCGGCCGCTGGTGCCATTGCCCACCCCTGTCTCCCGTGGTTTCTCGCCGGGCGGAAACCTAATTATCAAAAACTGCCATGAGCATAATCGAAGACTCAGAGCGGCAGCGTGGCCGGCAGCGACCCCGTGGCCAGGACGCCGGTCCCGACCTGGCGGGTGAGCGCGCTCCCGGCCCCGAGCATCTGGTCCAGGACGACGGTGCGGCGGAAGAAGAGGTGGAAGGGGTGCTCGGTGGTGAAGCCGATGCCGGCCAGCACCTGCTGGGCGTGCCGGGCCGCGGTGCGGGCCGATCGTCCGGCCAGGCCCTTGGCCAGGGCCGCCGTGGCCGGGCCGGGCTCGTCCCAGACGGCGTCGAGCAGCCCGGCTGCCGCTTCGATGGCCACCAGGCTCTCGGCCAGCCGATGGCGGACGGCCTGGAACATGCTGATCGGGCGCCCGAACTGGATGCGCTCCAACGCGTGCAGCCGGGCCAGCTCCAACATGGCCCGGCTCACCCCGACCAGCTCGTGGCACAGGGCCAGCTGCCCCAGGGCTGCCGCTTCGCTCCAGTCGACGGGAGTGGCCTCGGTCAGGTCGACGACGCCGGAGACCTCGAAGAGGCCGAGCGCCGGGTCGAGCCCGTGCACCGGCCGGCGCTCCAATACATCCGGCGCCAGTGCCAGGGCGCGGTCGCCCTCCGGCGACCCGACGACGGCGATGACTGCCTCGGCCGAGGACAGCGCCGCCGTGGCCAACCCGTGGACGAAAGCCCGCGCTCCCTGTTGGACGGCGGGTGGCTCGGACCGGCGAAGTGGGGGCAGCACGACGGCGACCCGGCCCTCGGCGACACGCCCCAGAACGGCGCCGAGCAACCGGTCCAGCGCGGTCGAGGTCACACCCGCCCGCCCCTGGCTTTCG
>DATNLP010000278.1:0-7971 GCA_035602795.1 Acidimicrobiales bacterium
GGTCGTGGCGCCCGCCCGCCGCGCTCATCGAGGCCTTGAGCGAACTCTTCGACCGGGGGGCACCGTGACCCTCGTCGACCCGGTCGAGGCGGGCCGGGAGTTCGACCGCTACGACAGCGACCTGGCCCTCGGCGTCCCCGGCTTGCTCCAGGAGTTCAACCGGGCGGGGCTGCTGTCCACCTCCGACGTGCATGTCGCCCTGCGCCTCGGCCGGCTGGCCGACGTGGCGGACGACCGGATCCGCCTTGCTGTGGCGTTCGCCGCCCGGGCCCCGCGGCTGGGCCACGTGTGTGTCGACCTGTCGACGATCAGGTCCACCGCCAGTACGGACAACGACACCGCGGTCGACCTCGACGGGCTCAGCTGGCCCGACCCGCTCGACTGGATCTCGCAGCTGACCGAGAGCGCACTCGTCGGTGACGACCGTCCCCTGCACCTGGCCGGAAACACCCTCTACCTCGACCGCCTCTGGACGGATGAGCGCCAGGTGGCGGCCGACCTGCTGGAACGGGCGGCGACTCCGGCGCCCGGGGTCGACCGCGGGGCGCTGGCCCTCGGGCTCGACGAGCTGTTCGGCCGTGGGGAGAGAGGGATTGATATCGATACCGACGACGACGGCGACGGTCCTGACCTCCAACGCCTGGCCGCCGCCACGGCCGTCCTGCGCTCGATCTCGGTGGTGGCCGGTGGTCCCGGCACGGGCAAGACGACCACGGTGGCGCGGGTGCTCGCGTTGCTCGACGCGCAAGCCGTGGCCTCGGGTCGCCGCCCTCCCCTCGTCGCCCTGGCCGCGCCGACCGGAAAGGCGGCCGCCCGCCTGGAGGAGTCCGTGCGGACCGGGGCGGCGGCCATGCCCGTCGATGACGTCGTCAAGGAGCGCCTGCGCGGCCTGAGCGGTGTGACCCTGCATCGTCTGCTCGGCTTCAACCCGGGCAACCGGACCCGATTCCGCCACAACCGGCTCAACCGGCTGCCCCACGACGTGGTGGTGGTCGACGAGACATCCATGGTGCCCCTGTCCCTGATGGCCCGCCTGGTCGAGGCGGTGCGGCCCGACGCCCGCCTCATCCTCGTCGGGGACCCCGAGCAGTTGGCCTCCGTCGAGGCCGGTGCGGTGTTGGGCGACATCGTCGGCCCGGCGGCACGGCGACTGTGCATGAGCGATGCAGCCCGAGCGGAGTTGACCGAGGTCACGGGGCGCGCAGTGCCGGGCGGGGCCGGCGAACGCGGGGACACGGTTGCCGCCATCGGCGACGGCATCGTGGTTCTGCAGACGGTGCACCGGTTCGGGGGAGCCATTGCCGAGCTGGCCGATGCCATCCGGCGCGGGGAGGCCGACGCGGTCATGGAGGTGCTGGCCCGCCAGGGGACCAACGTCGAGTGGATCGACGTCGACGCCGCGCAGGCGTCGTCGCTCGCCGCGCTCGGCACCGTGCGCAGGCTGGCCGTGGAAGGTGGAGCAGAGGTACTCGACGCCGCCCGGTCCGGCGACGCCCGGCGCGCCATCGCCGCGCTGAGCGACTTCCGCCTCTTGTGCGCGCACCGGCGGGGGCCCGACGGCGTCGCCGCTTGGATGCAGCATGTGGAGAACTGGCTGCGGTCCGAGGTCGACGGGTTCGCTGCCAGCTCCGCCTCGGGGTCGGGCTGGTATGTCGGGCGCCCGCTGATCGTGACCGAGAACGACTACGGCTTGCAGCTCTTCAACGGCGACACCGGCGTCGTGGTGGCCGCGGGGGAGAACCGCTTGGTGGCGGCTTTCGAACGTGGCGGTGCCATCGCGCAGGTGAGCCCGACCCGACTGGCCGCGGTGGACACGGTCTACGCCATGACGGTGCACAAGAGCCAGGGGTCCCAGTTCAAGACCGTGGCGTTCCTCGTGCCGATCGCCGACTCGCGCCTGCTGACCCGGGAGCTTCTCTATACGGCCGTGACCAGGGCCCAAGAACACCTGATCCTGGTGGGCACCGAGGGGTCCATCAGAACGGCGGTCGGGCGGCCGATTACCCGGGCGTCCGGCCTACGGGGATTGCTCTGGGGCGTCAAGGGCGGCGAGTAGGCCCCAAGCCCTAATCCAGCGCTCGCCCGGCTCCTACCCTGGGAATCGGGTCCGCCGACGCACGATTTCGCCCAATCCGCCTGATTTGAGGCGGATTTTACCTGCTCTCACGTCAATTCCAGGAAGGACTCAGGTGAAATTCAGCCCACTGGCCCATGATGTCTGACATCTCTCCGTAACAAAAGCGGAGCCTGAGTGAAAAACAAAGGGTGAGGATGAAGATTCTGGTTCTCGGCGGAGACGGCTACCTCGGTTGGCCGACCGCCTTACACCTGTCAGCCCTCGGGCATGAGGTCACCGTCGTCGACAACCTCGTCCGGCGCGAGTACGACCGGGAAATGGGCGTCGACAGCCTGGTGCCCATTGCGCCCCTCCAGGACCGCGTGACCAAGTGGGAGCAGATTTCGGGACACGCCGTCGACGTGCGCATCGGGAACCTGACCGACGCCGCCTTCACCTATGGCGTGGTCGCCGAGGCCCAGCCCGACGTCATCGTCCACTTCGGCGAACAGCGCTCGGCTCCTTACTCCATGATCGACCGCGAGCACGCCGTGTACACCCAGGTGAACAACGTCGTGGGCAACCTCAACGTGATGTACGCGATTCAGGAGATCGACCCCGAAATCCACTTGGTCAAGCTGGGCACCATGGGGGAGTACGGCTATCCCAACATCGACATCGAAGAGGGCTTCATCGAGATCACCCACAAGGGCCGCACCGACGTCCTGCCCTATCCCAAGCAGCCCGGCTCCTTTTACCACCTGTCCAAGGTGCACGACAGCCACAACATCATGTTCGGCTGCCGCATTTGGGGCCTGCGTGCCACCGACCTGAACCAGGGGATCGTCTACGGGCAGTCGACCGAGCAGACCGACCTCGATCCGGTGCTGGCCACCCGCTTCGACTACGACGGCGTCTTCGGCACCGTCCTCAACCGCTTCTGCGTGCAGGCGGTCACCGGCCACCCGTTGACCGTCTACGGCGCCGGCGGCCAGACCCGCGGCATGCTCAACATCCGCGACACGCTGGCCTGCGTCACTCTGGCCATCGAGAACCCGGCCGAGCGGGGCGAGTTCCGTGTCTTCAACCAGTTCACCGAGTCCTTCTCCGTGCGCGACATGGCGCTCATGGTCCAGAAGGTCTGCCCGACCCGGGTGGACATCGCCGAGGGCTTGTCCAACCCGCGTGTCGAGCACGAGGAGCATTACTTCCAGGCCGCCAACACCAAGCTGCTCGACCTCGGCTTGCAGCCGCATCTGCTGACCGACGACGTCATCAGGGGGATCCTCGGCCTGGTCGAGCACCACCGCGACCGGGTGGACCTGCGGGCCATCGCCCCGACGGTGCAGTGGCGCTCCAGCGCCAGCACGCTGGCCACCAAGGACGCCTCGTCGAACTCGTCCTTCCTCGCGGTGTAAGCCAGCAACTGCGGCTGTAGCTTCTTGTGGCGATGTCGCCACGCAGGCCACGCCGGCGCGCGCGCCGTCGATCGTCCGCTCGGCCCGTCTTTTATCTCGTCGCGGCGGCGGTCGTCGTGGCGTTGCTCATCGGCGGACTAACCCGGGTCTCGAGCCAGTCCCAGGGCTACGACGCCATGTCGAACCGCGCCCTGGCCGCGCAGGGCGCGGTCGTGGCCGACCAGTCCAACGACACGTCGGCCATGGTGCGCAGCCTCGTCGCCGACTTGCAGGGACAGAGCCGCCAGGTGCTCCAGGCCGGCCTCGACAGCGCCGTGCAGCAGACGGCCGTCGAGTCGTCCCGGGCCGCCCTGGCCGCCGCGTCGTCTCCGAATGGATCGCCCGGGCCCGCCTTCGCCACGGTCTTCGCCGAGCGCGCCCAGTCCATGAGCGAGCTGCGCGCCGCCATCGACGGCTTCCTCGGCATGCAGCCGGTGCCTCCGGCCGGGACGTCCGCCGCCGACTCGTACGCCCCCACGGCGACGGTCAACTCGCTGTCGGCGCCCCAGGCCACCAACCGCATCTCCGCCGCCGGCGCGTTGCTGGCCCGCTCGGACCGGCTCTACCGCTCGGTGCGCGCGTCCCTGGGCGCGGCGGCCGGGCATGCCCGCCTGCCGGCGTCGGTCTGGGTGGCCGACCCGCAGCAGTGGGAGCTCGGGACCGTCGCCGCCGAGGTGGACCTGATGGCCACCTCCTCCACCTTGGTCGCGTCGCACTACGTCGTGCTGCGCACCGTCCGTCTCGACCCGCCCGCGCTGCCGACGCCCCAGGGGGTGGCAGCCGGTGTCTCGGTCCTGAGTCCGGTGTCGCAGCTGGGCGTGACCGCGGTGTTGAGCAACCAGGGGTCGGTCGACGAGCCGCGGGTGTCCGTGCGCTTCACCGTGGCCGACCAGGCGTCGGGCGCCACCGTGTCGCACACCGAGACCACGGGGGCGCCTCGGGGGGCCTCGGTCACCCTGCCGAGGGTGGCGTTCGACGTGAAGCCGGGCACCACCTACGTGCTCACGGTCGTCGTGATCCTGCCGCCCGGCCAGACCCTGTCGGCAGGCACGCAGGTCCAGCAGACCCTCCAGATCGCCCCTGGCACCTGAGGCGGCCACCCGCGCCCGCGTGTCGACCGCACGCACATGGTGGTCATAGGATCGAGAGGCACTAAAGACCAGGAATTGGAGGGCCAACCCGTGGCCGAGAGCATCACGATCACGGACAATCGCAACGGCGAGTCCATAGAGATCCCGATCGTCAACGGCGGTGTATCGGCCGAGGAGTGGGCCAAGCTGCTCCCCGGCGTCTGGTTCTTCGACCCCGGGTTCATGTCGACGGCGGCCTGTGAGAGCTCCATCACCTACCTCGACGGCGACGCCGGCATCTTGCGGTACCGCGGCTATCCCATTGAGCAGCTGGCGGAGAGCTCGACCTACCTGGAGGTGGCCTACCTCCTCCTCAACGGCGAGCTGCCCGACGAGGCGCAATTCGAAGCCTGGAAGCACGACGTCACGTACCACACGTTCATCCACGAGAACGTGCGCAAGCGGTTCCTCGAGGGCTTCCACTACGACGCCCATCCGATGGGCATGCTCGTCTCCGCCGTCGCCGCCTTGTCGACCTTCTACCTCGACGCCAAGGACATCTTCGACCTGGAGTCGCGCAACAAGCAGATCGTCCGGCTCATCGCGAAAATGCCCACCCTAGCCGCCGCCGCCCACCGCTTCAGCGTGGGCATGCCCTTCGTCTACCCGGACAACTCGCTCGACTTCGCCCCCAACTTCCTCTCCATGCTCTGGAAGGTGGCCGAGCCCCGCTTCGAGGCCGACCCGGTCCTCGCCCGCGCCCTCGACGTCCTCTTCATCCTCCACGCCGACCACGAGCAGAACTGCTCGACTACGGCCATGCGGGTGGTGGGCTCCTCGCACTCGGACCCCTACTCGGCCACGGCGGCCGCCGCCGCCGCGCTGTACGGTCCGCGCCACGGCGGGGCCAACGAGGCCGTCATCCGGATGCTGACCGATATCGGCAGCATCGAGAACGTGCCGGAATTCATCAACATGGTCAAGGCCGGCCACGGCGCTCAGCGCCTGCAGGGGTTCGGCCACCGCGTCTACAAGAGCTACGACCCGCGAGCCAAGATCATCAAGCAGACAGCCGACGAGGTCTTCGAGGTCACCGGCAAGAACCCCTTGCTCGACATCGCGCTGAAGCTCGAGGAGATCGCGCTGAGCGACGAGTACTTCACGTCGCGGCGCCTCTATCCGAACGTCGACTTCTACTCCGGCCTGATCTACCAGGCCATGGGCTTCCCGCTCGAGATGTTCCCCGTCCTCTTCGCCATTCCCCGCACCGCCGGCTGGCTGGCCCACTGGCAGGAGATGCTCGACCAGGACTCCAAAATCGCTCGCCCCCGCCAGCTCTACATCGGGACCGAGGAGCGCGACTACGTCCCCATGGGAGCCCGCTAGCCATTAGGCCCGTCGCGGCATGCAGCCCAGGCCCTCCTCGGACGGCGAGACGTAGAGCCGGCCCGCCCGGTTGAAGCGGAACCCTCGGGCCCGGCTCCCACCGTCGGCCGCCACCGAGTCCATGTCGTAGAGCATCCAGTCGTCGGCCGGGAACGGGCGGTGGCGGGACTTCGACGCATTTGCGAGTGCCGGTCGCCGGCTCCTGACAACGGCGTGGGCCTGAGGTCGCTGAAGGGTCGGCAACCCGGACCGGGCAGCACGGCGCGTGAACACCTCGGCGACGCTCTCGGGGTCCAACGGACTCCCGCCGGACGCGGTGAATAGCAAGACATTCAGGTCTATCTGAAACTTGTAGGTCACGGGCCGGAGCGAAAAAGAAACTGCCTGGCCGGGTTACCAACACACCACCATTGCGCGACGCGCAGGTGAACCTTGCCGCGAGACAACGCCTGGGCACATGGCGACGCGTTAGAAATTTAGTTGGTTTCTTTGTTGAGAGGAATCTTCCCTGCTTAAAGAGCATCACACCAAGCGCTTGCGCACCCTGCGACGCGGCTCACTTGTGCTCCTGGCCGTCTTGGCGGTGGCACGGGTCGTGGCGTTGTCGGACGCGTCGTCGACTCCGTCAGCTCAGCGGACCGGCGCACAAGGTCTCAGGGCAACGTTGGCCAACTCGGACGAGGCGTTGAGCGCCTCGGTCGGGTCCGCGTCCCGGGCGCACACGGGGACGGGACCCACGACGATCGCCCTGTCGGCTTCGGCAAGCGACGTTTCGCCGTCGACGGGCGTGAAGCTCCAGGCCAAGGTGGCACCCGCGGTCGTCACCGCCGACGGCGCGTGGGTGGCAGCCACCTCCGCGGGCGGAGCGAGGCCTGCCGGTGCCGTGAACTGGACGGTGACCAGCACGACGGGACAGACGGTGCCTTGTGCCTCCGCGACGACGACGCTGGGGAGTAACGGGAAGGCCTCGTGCAAGATCGCACCGGGTGAGATGTCGCCGGCAGGCGCTCCCTACACCGCCACGCTCGCGTATCCGGGTGACTCAGCTTTCGGTGCTTCGAGCCAGACCCTGACCCTACCGGTGTCGAAGGGCAGCCCGCGGATGCATCTGACTCTGACCCCTCCTGAGCATCCCGGCTGGCCCGCGTCGCTCACAGCGACGGTGTCAGGGATGCAGCCCGGGACAGGGATACCGACGGGAACGGTGAACATCTCTATCAGCAGTCCCACCGGCACGGTGGGTTGCGATGGCGGCACGAACACCATAGTTCTGTCGTCCGGCGCCGCGACCTGCCGGGTCGACCTGGCATCCCTGACACCGCGATCGCGCTTTACGGTCGAAGCCGCGTACTCCGGCGACAATAGCTACAACTCGAGCTTGTGCAGCGCTGGGTTGTTCCGACCACGGACAAGTCAGGCTTCCCAGTCGTTCAGCATCACGACCACCACAACGGTGCCGCCGACCACGACCACGACCACGACCACGTCGGAGGCGCCGACTGCGGCCTTGACGGGGACTCCGCCCAGCTCGACTGGTGAGATGGCGCCGCCAGCGGGTTACACGGCGAGCCAGATGACCTTCGACGACGCCTTCTCGGGCACGTCGCTCAACAGTTCGAACTGGACGTCCGAACTCGCTCCGGGTTCTCGCTGGGACGATGAAGACCTCGGTGCGCCCTACTCCTCGGCTGGGTCCAACCAGGCGGCGTACTTTGGACCCGATCAGGTCGCCGTGGACAACGGCCTGACGCTCTCGGCCCGCCAGACCACCTCGTCCGACGCCGGCTACGGCAAGTTCAGCTGGGTCTCGGGCGTTGTCACTTCCAACTTCACGCTGCCTTCAACTGGGTGGTACGTCCAGATCCAAGCCCAGATGCCCGACACCTCCGACGGCATGTGGCCGGCGCTGTGGTTCCTGCCGTCGAGCTCGGCCCAGGAGTTCGACGGCCTCGAAGGGGGTTGGCAAGGATCGAGCCCCAACGAGCAAGGCCACTCCGACCTC
>DATNLP010000297.1:0-2085 GCA_035602795.1 Acidimicrobiales bacterium
GACGGGTTGGCCCGTGCCGGCCAGCCAGCCGTGTGCCTGCGCCTCGGCCACGCCCCCCTCGCCGACGCGGTAGTCGAGCCCGACGGCGATGCGTCGGGGCCAGCGCCGCGCGCACCGCGCCGCGAAGTCCGGGTCCTCCAGGGCGGCCGTGCCGAGCACGACGCGCTCCACGCCCGACCCCAACAGCTCGGCGACCGCCTCCTCGGAGCGGATGCCCCCGCCGGCCTGTATCCGGACGCCGCCGGACGCAGCGGCCAGGCGGATGATTTCCCGCAAGGTGGCGCGCTCGTGCGGCACACCGGTGCGCGCCGCATCGAGGTCGACGACGTGGATCCAGCGGGCACCGCCGGCGATGTAGCGCGCTGCCAGCGCGCACGGGTCGCCGTAGCGCTGCTCGCGGTCGAAGTCGCCCTGGGTCAGGCGCACGGCCGCGCCGGCCCGCAGGTCGATGGCCGGGAAGAGCTCCATCAGGCAGCAGCGGCCATCTCGACGAAGTTCTGCAGGAGGGCCAGCCCCGTTTGCCCGGACTTCTCGGGGTGGAACTGCGCCCCCCACAGGTTGTCGCGGCTCACCAAGGCGGCCACGGGACCGCCGTAGTCGCACACCGCCGTCGTCTCGTCCCCGACCGGCGGCGCAAAGGAGTGCACGAAGTACACCCACGGGCGCGCGCCGAGCCCGCGCAGGGGCGCCGGTGCGTCTTCGCCCCGGGCCACGAGCTGGTTCCACTGCATCTGCGGGTGCTTGACGCCGTTCGGCAGCGGGGCGACGGTGCCCGAGAAGACGCCCAGACCGGCGGCGCCCGGGCTCTCCACCGAACCCTCGTAGAGGAGCTGGAAGCCGACACAGACGCCGAAGAAGGGCACACCCCGCGCCAGCGCCCCTCGCGCCGGTTCTTCGAGCCCGCTGTCGCGCAGGGCCCGCGCGCAGGCACCGAAGGCGCCCACGCCGGGCAGGACGACGGCGTCCGCGGCGTCGACGTCGGCCGGATCGGTGACGAGGCGGGCCGCCGCGCCGACGTGCTGCAGGGCCTTCTCGGCCGACCGGAGGTTCCCGATGCCGTAGTCGAGGACGGCGATGCGCGGCGGCGCGGTCACAGGCTGCCCTTGGTCGAGGGCACGCCACCCCCCTCGATGCGGACCGCGTCGCGCAGGCAGCGGGCCACGCCCTTGAAGCTGGCCTCGAGCATGTGGTGGGTGTTCTTGCCCTCGAGCCGGCGTATGTGCAGGGTCAGGTTGGCCGCCGTGGCGAAGGCGCGCCAGAACTCCTCGGCCAGCTGGGGGTCGAAGGGCGGCATGCCGAGGCCCGGCGTGTCGGGCGCGAAGTCGAGCCCGTAGGCCAGGTAGGGGCGGCCCGACAGGTCGAGCGCGACCTCAATGAGCGCCTCGTCGAGCGGCAGCAGCATGGAGGCGAAGCGGCGGATGCCGGCCTTGTCGCCCAGCGCCTCGGCCAGGCAGCCGCCGACGACGATGCCGACGTCCTCGACGGTGTGGTGCGCATCGATGTGCAGATCGCCCTGGGCCTGGACGGTCAGGTCGAAGGAGGCGTGCTTGCCCAGCTGCTCGACCATGTGGTCGAAGAAGGGCAGCCCGGTCGACACCTCGGTACGCCCGCTGCCGTCAACGTCCAGGCTGACGGCGATCGTGGTCTCCTTGGTGGCCCGGTCCTTGCTGGCCCGGCGGGGCGTCGCCGTGGTGGTGCTCGTGGTCACAGGCTCTCCTTGAGTGCGTTGAGGAAGCGATCGTTCTCTTCGGGCGTGCCGATGGTGACGCGCAGGCAGCCCTTGAGGCCCTCCCAGCTGGCGCAGTTGCGGATGAGCACCGAGTGGTCGAGGAGGGACTGCCAGACGTCGTTCGGATTGTGGTCGCGCGGTCGGAAGAGGATGAAGTTGGCGTCCGACGGCCAGCTGTCGACGGGGAGGTCGCGCAGGGCCGCGGCCACCCGTCCCCGCTCCTCGGAGATGCGGGCGACCCGGGCCTCCATGTCGGAGACGTGGCGGAGCGCCAGCAGGCCGGCCAGCTGCGTCTGGGCCGACAGGTGGTACGGGAGCACGACCGCCTCGCAGGCCTGCACGACGGCGGGGGCGGC